>DASSGC010000736.1:0-9495 GCA_035693765.1 Acidimicrobiales bacterium | reverse complement strand
CGGCCGGACCGCCACGACCCCGCTGTTCGGCGTCGAGGTGCCCGTCGTCGCGCACGAGCTGGCCGACCCCGCCAAGGGCACCGGCGTCGCCATGATCTGTACCTTCGGCGACACCACCGACGTCATCTGGTGGCGTGAGCTGAACCTCGGCATCCGCACGGTGGTCCAGCGCGACGGCCGCCTCCGCCCGGTCACCTGGGGCCAGCCGGGCTGGGAGTCGACCGACCCGGCCGCCGCCCAGGCCGCCTACGACGAGCTGGCCGGCAAGACGGTCAAGCAGGCCCAGACCCGGATCGTCGAGCTGCTGGCGGGGGCCGGCGCGATCGAAGGCGAGCCCCGGCCCATCACCCACCCCGTGAAGTTCTGGGAGAACGGCACCCGGCCGCTGGAGATCGTCACCTCGCACCAGTGGTTCATCCGCTACCCCGACAAGAAGGCGATGCTCGCCCGGGGCGAGGAGCTGGCGTGGTGGCCCGAGTTCATGCGGGTCCGCTACGAGAACTGGGTCAACGGCCTGCAGGGCGACTGGAACATCACCCGCCAGCGGTTCTTCGGCGTCCCGTTCCCCGCCTGGTACCCGATCGACGCCGACGGGCAGGTCGACTACCTGGCGCCGATCCTCGCCGGCGAGGAGTCGCTGCCCGTCGACCCGACGACCGACGTCCCGCCGGGCTACGCGGCCGACCAGCGCAACCAGCCGGGCGGGTTCGCCGCCGACCCCGACGTCATGGACACGTGGGCCACGTCGTCGCTCACCCCCCAGATCGTGACCGGCTGGGTCGACGACCCCGACCTGTTCGACCGCACGTTCCCCATGGACATGCGGCCCCAGGCCCACGAGATCATCCGCACCTGGCTCTTCTACACGGTGGTCCGCTCGCACTACGAGCACGACGCCCTGCCCTGGGCCAACGCCGCCATCTCCGGGTTCGTGTTCGACCCCGACCGCAAGAAGCTGTCGAAGTCGGCCGGCAACGCCCCCGACGATCCCGTCGCGCTCATCGCCACCCACGGCGCGGACGCCGTGCGCTACTGGGCGGCCGGCGGCCGCCCCGGCATGGACCTGGCGCTGGAGCCCGGGCAGATGAAGATCGGCCGCAAGCTGGCCATCAAGCTGCTCAACGCCTCGAAGTTCGCCCTCGGACTCGATTCCACCACCGCCGGTGAGGTGACCCGGCCGCTCGACCGGGCCATGCTGGCCGCCCTGGCCGGCCTGGTGGGCGAGGTCACCGAGTCGTTCGACACCTACGACTACGCCCGGGCGCTGGCGCGCACCGAGGAGTTCTTCTGGTCGTTCTGCGACGACTACCTCGAGCTGGTGAAGAACCGGGCCTACGGGTCCGACGGCGACGACGGGGCGGCCTCGGCCCGCACCGCCCTCGGCCTGGCGCTGCGCGCGCTGCTCGGGCTGTTCGCCCCGTTCCTGCCCTTCGTCACCGAGGAGGTCTGGTCGTGGTGGCAGGAGGGCTCGGTCCACCGGTCGCCCTGGCCCGACGCCGCCGCGCTGCGCGAGGTCGCCGAGGCCGGTGCCGCCGCCCCGTCCGACGAGCCCGACCCCGCCGTGCTCGCCGTCGTCGCCGCCGTGCTGTCCGAGGTGCGCAAGGCCAAGAGCGAGGCCAAGCGGTCGATGCGCAGCGAGGTCGACGTGGCCACCGTCACCGACACCGCCGACCGGTTGGCGTTGCTGGCCATGGCGGCGGACGACCTGTGCAGCGCCGGGCGCATCGCCGAGCTGCGGCCGGTGGCCGGCGACGGGCTGGCCGTCGAGGTGGCGCTGGCCGCTGAGGCCTGACCCGCCGGCCCCGCGCCGGAGCGCCGCCAGCCCTGCTCAGGTGGCCCGCCGCGTGTCGTCCGCGGCCGCCGGCGCGGCGAAGGGCTGGTCCGCGTCGGGGGGCTCCAGCAGCTCCTCCACCTCGTGGGACGAGCCCTCGTCGCGGCGCACCCACACCGACCGCTGTGGGAACGGCATCTCGATGCCGCGGTGCAGGAACGCGTCGGACAGGCGGCGGCGCAGCTCGCGCATGATCGGGAACTGGGCGGCCGGCCGGGTCTTGACCACGAGGCGGAGGGCGATGGCGTCGGGCCCGAGCCGCTCGACGCCCCACATCTCCGGCTCCTCCAGCACCTTGCCCTTCCACGTCGGGTCGCGCCACAGGCCGTCGGCCACCTCCTTGATGACCGCCTGGGCGTGGTCGAGGTCGGTGCCGTAGGCGACCTCGACGTCGAGCAGCGCCCGGGCCCACTGCTGGGACATGTTGCCGACGCGTTCGATCCGGCCGTTGGGGATGTGCCACACGGTGCCGTTGACGTCCCGCAGCCGGGTGGTGCGCAGGGTCACGGCCTCGACCGTGCCCGTGGCCTCGCCGGCGTCGATGATGTCGCCCACGCCGTACTGGTCCTCGACCAGCATGAAGATGCCGGACAGGAAGTCCTTGACCAGGCTCTGGGCGCCGAAGCCGATGGCGACGCCGGCGATCCCCGCCCCGGCGATGAGCGGTCCGAGGTTCACGCCCAGCTCACCCAGGATCATGGTCCCGGCGATGGCCCAGATCAGGGCGCTGGCGATCGACCGCAGGACGAGCGCCAGCGTCCGCGCCCGGGCGGCCGACCGCAGCGACAGCGAGCCGGTGTCGACGATGGCGCTCGGCGCCCGGCGCTTGAGCCGGGCCATCCGCTCCTGGGAGTCGGGGTCGGCGATCTTGGCGCTGAGCCGGCGGATGGCCCGCCGCACCAGCAGGTTGGCGAGGAACGCCACCAGCAGGATGAGCAGGATGTTGGCGGGGGTCGCCAGCAGCTTGTCGGCCGCCTCGGCCCAGGCCTCGCTGCCGGTCCAGTCGAGGACCCGGCGGCAGATGAACGACGGGTCCTCGCTGCCGCAGGCGTCCTGGAGCGGTGTGCTCTGTGCCAGAACCACGGGGGTCCACCGTAGCGACCGCCGCGGCGGGGACGGTTCAGCGAGGCCGGCCGGGTGGGCCGCGCCGGAATGCCACACCGCCCACTAGCCTTACTTGAGCGTTATGCGCTCAGGTTCCATGGGTGGGGAATGCGCACCCGGATCCCCGTGTTGATTGCGCTGTTGAACTATCTGTACATGTCCGTTCTGAAGGGGGCCTGATGGCCGATCTGGACACCACGACACTGCCGGTCCTGCCGCTCACCAACGACGTGGTGCTGCCGGGCATGGTGGTGACCCTCGCCCTCGAGACCGACGAGGCGCGGGCGGCCGCCGACGCGGCCGCCAAGGCGGGCGACACCCTCCTGCTGGTCCCCCGCCACGGCGACGGCCGCTACGCACGGGTCGGCACCGTCGCCCGCATCGAGAACCGCGGCAACCTGCCCGGCGGGATGCCCGCGCTCGTCATCCGGGCCACCGCCCGGGCCGAGGTCGGGCTGGGCGTCATCGGCGAGACCAGCGGCCTGTGGGTCCACGCCTCCCTCGTCGACGACGGCGAGCCGACCGACGGCGTCCGCGCCCAGGCCACCGAGCTGCGGGCCGCCCTGCGGGCCCTGTTCGAGGCCATCGGCGGCCGGCGCCTGACCGAGGTGCTCCGCGGCGTCGACGACCCCTCGGCCCTGGCCGACCTGGTGGGCTGGTGGCCCGACCTGTCGGTCGACCGCAAGGTGGAGCTGCTGGAGACCCTCGACCTGGAGGCCCGCCTCACGCTGGTGCTGCGCTGGGTCAAGGACGCGCTCGCCGAGCACGAGCTGTCGGAGAAGATCCGCAACGACGTCACCGAGGGCCTGGAGGACCGCCAGCGCGAGTTCCTGCTGCGCCAGCAGATGGACGCCATCCGCAAGGAGCTGGGCGAGGACGACGACGATTCGGTCGCGGGCTACCGCGAGCGGCTCGCCGCGCTGGTCGAGGCCGGCGCCGTCCCCGCAGCCACCGAGAAGGCCATCGCCCGGGAGATCGACCGGTTCGAGCGCACCCCCGAGCAGAACGTCGAGCACGGCTGGATCCGCAACTGGCTCGACACCGTGTTCGAGGTCCCGTGGGGCGAGCACAGCGTCGACGACTACGACATCGTCCGGGCCCGGGCCGTCCTCGATGCCGACCACACCGGCCTCGACGAGGTCAAGGAGCGGATCGTCGAGATGCTGGCCGTCCGCAAGCTGGTCGCCGAGCGCGCCGCCGAGGCGGCGGCCGAAGCCGCCGGCACCGCCGCCGAGCGCGAGACCGACGGCGAGCAGACCGACGGCGAGCGGAGCGACGGCGAGAAGACCGTCCCCGTCGTCGCCGAGATCGAGCCCGCCGACAACGGCCGCAAGCCCGGCGCCATCGTGGCCCTCGCCGGCCCGCCCGGCGTCGGCAAGACGTCGCTCGGCGCCTCCGTCGCCCGCGCCCTGGGCCGCAAGTTCACCCGGGTCGCACTCGGCGGCATCCGCGACGAGGCCGAGATCCGCGGCCACCGGCGCACCTACGTCGGCGCCCAGGCCGGGCGCATCGTCCGCGCGCTCCAGGAGGCCGGCACCATGAACCCGGTCATCCTGCTCGACGAGGTCGACAAGATCGGCGCCGACTGGCGGGGCGACCCCTCCTCCGCCCTGCTGGAGGTGCTCGACCCGGCCCAGAACCACACGTTCCGCGACCACTACCTGGAGGTCGACCTCGACCTGTCGGACGTGCTGTTCCTGGCCACCGCCAACATGCTGGAGACCATCCCCGGGCCACTGCTCGACCGCATGGAGGTCATCCGGCTCGACGGCTACACCCACGACGAGAAGGTCGCCATCGCCCGCGACCACCTGTTCGACCGCCAGCGGCGGCGCAACGGGCTGCGGGACGGCGAGGTCGAGGTGACCGACGCCGCCTACGGCGAGATCGTCGAGGGCTACACCCGCGAGGCCGGCGTCCGGAACCTGGAGCGCGAGCTCGGCAAGCTGCTCCGCAAGGCCGCCACCGAGGTGGCCAAGGGTGCGCCGACCCCCATCCGGGTCGACGCCGCCGACGTGGTCCGCTACCTCAAGCGGCGCCGGTTCCACGACGAGGCCTCCGACCGCACGTCGGTCCCCGGCGTGGCCACCGGCCTGGCCGTCACCGGCGTCGGCGGCGACGTCCTCTTCGTCGAGGCCACGTCGATGCCCGGCGACACGGGCAGCATGACCGTCACCGGCCAGCTCGGCGACGTCATGAAGGAGTCGGCCCAGATCGCCCTGTCCTACGTGCGGTCCAAGGCCGACCGGCTCGGCATCGACCGGGCCGACCTGGAGGGCAAGCGGTTCCACGTCCACTTCCCCGCCGGGGCCATCCCCAAGGACGGCCCCTCGGCCGGCATCACCATGACCACCGCCCTGGTCAGCCTGCTGCGGGGCAGCAACGTGCGCTCGACGGTGGCCATGACCGGCGAGGTCACGCTGTCGGGCCGGGTGCTGCCCATCGGCGGGGTCAAGCAGAAGGTGCTGGCCGCCCACCGGGCTGGGCTGCGGGAGGTCATCCTGCCGCTGCGGAACGAGCCCGACCTCGACGACGTGCCGGCGGCCGTGCGGGACGAGATGACGTTCCACCCGGTCGACGACGTCGCCAAGGTGCTCGACCTCGCCCTGGAGCCCGCGTCAGCGGCGCCGGGTGCCGCCGCCGCCTGACCGGCGGCCCACCGTCCTGCCGCGGGAGCGGGTGCCCGCCTCCCCGCTCCCGCGGCCGGAACCCCTGTTGAGCCGTTCGACCCGGTAGGGCCTAATGTCGCGCCCGATGTCGACCGAGGCTCCCCTGGCCCCGTCCACCTACCAGGCTCCCGAGCCGCGCCAGTCGAAGCCGTCGGTGCCCCTCCCGCCCGACAGCCTCGGCTACCGCATGAAGCGCAAGCTGCTCGGCAGGCCGATGCACTCCGAGCAGCTCGAGCACGAGCGGCTCGGCAAGCCCACCGCGCTGGCCGTGTTCGCCTCCGACAACCTGTCGTCGTCGGCGTACGCCACCGAGGAGATCCTCCACGTGCTGGTGCCGGCGGTCGGCATCGGCGCCTTCGCCCTGGTCATGCCCATCACCGGCGCCATGCTGGTGGTGCTCGGCCTGCTCATCATCAGCTACCGCGAGACCATCAAGGAGTACCCCTCCGCCGGCGGCGCGTACCTCGTCACCCGCGACAACTTCGGCATCGTCCCCGCCCAGCTCGCCGGGGCGGCCCTGCTCATCGGCTACATCCTCACCGTGGCCGTGTCGGTGGCGGCGGGCAGCGCCGCGCTGACCTCGACGGTCGAGTCGCTCGTCCCCTACCGGGTGCCGCTGTCGCTGTTCTTCATCGCCCTCATCGCCTACGGCAACCTCCGGGGCGTCCGCGAGTCGGGGCGCATCTTCGCCGCCCCCACCTTCTTCTTCATGTTCAACATGGGCGTGCTGCTGGTGTTCGGCATCGTGCGCCACGTCACGGGCGACCTCCCGGTCGTCGGCCACGAGCTGGAGGGCATGGTCGAGTGGGGCAGCGAGGGCACCGGCGTGCTGGTCGGCGCGTCCGCGTTCGTGCTGGCGAAGGCGTTCGCCTCCGGCGGCTCGGCCGTCACCGGCGTCGAGGCCATCTCCAACGGCGTGCCCGCCTTCCACCGGCCGGAGTGGCGCAACGCCCGGCAGACGCTGGTGATCATGGGCAGCGGCCTCGCCGTCATGTTCTTCGGCCTGTCGTTCCTCGCCTCGCGGATCAAGGTCGGGCCCTTCGAGGACGGCACCCCGACCGTGCTCG
The DNA here is from genome assembly GCA_035693765.1 of Acidimicrobiales bacterium. Taxonomy (GTDB): domain Bacteria; phylum Actinomycetota; class Acidimicrobiia; order Acidimicrobiales; family VFJN01; genus ZC4RG19. The sequence continues at coordinate 2,824 of DASSGC010000736.1, read as the reverse complement.
CCCAGATCGGCGAGGCCGTCTACGGCGCCGGCACGGGCGGCCACCTGATGTCCAACCTGCTGAACATCGCCACCATGCTCATCCTCGTGCTGGCGGCCAACACCGGCTTCGCCGACTTCCCCCGGCTCGCCAACCTCCAGGCCGGTGACAGCTTCCTGCCCCGCCAGCTCACCAAGCGGGGGCACCGCCTGGTGTTCTCCAACGGCATCCTCGCCCTGGCCGGCGCGGCCGCCGTGCTCGTGGCGGTGACCAACGCCGAGGTCACGAAGCTGATCCCGCTCTACGCCATCTCGGTGTTCACCGGCTTCACGCTGTCGCAGGCGGGCATGTCCAAGCACCACCTCCGCAAGAAGGAGAAGGGGTGGGTCCGGGGCATCGCCGCCAACGGCATCGGGGCGGTGCTGTCGTTCTCGATCGTCGTGATCGTCATCGTCACCCGGTTCCGGGACGCGTGGGTGATCATCCCCCTCATGCCGCTCGTGGTGCTCGTGCTGCTGCGGCTCAACCGCCAGTACGAGCAGGAGCGGGTCGCGCTGGAGCAGGACGTGCCCGCCGCGGCCACGGCGCCGATCCTGCGGAACCACGTGGTGCTGGTGTTCGTCGACCGGCTCGACCTGGCCGCCGCCCGGGCCATCCAGTACGCCCGCACCCTCACGCCCGACGAGCTGCGGGCCGTCCACTTCGTCGTCGACGACGACGCCGCCGAGCGGCTGGCCGGCGAATGGGGCCGGCTCGGCCTGGCCCGGGTGCGGCTGGAGCTGGTCGCCTGCCCCGACCGCCGGCTGACGCACGCGGCGGTGGAGCTGGTGGCCCACGAGCTGTCCGACGGCGAGACCGAGGTGTCGGTGCTGCTGCCCGACCGCAAGTACAACGGCCTGTGGCACCGCATCCTCCACGACCGCACCGCCGACGACATCCAGGCGGCGGTGTCGAAGCTGCCGCACGCGAACGTCACCACCGTGCCGTTCCACCTCGACGCCTGGCTGTCGGACGAGATGATCGACGTCGTGCCGCCGACCGGCCGGGGCCGCATCACCACGAGCCCCAAGCCGGCATCCGACCGGCCGCCGCGGGTCGACACCGACACCGTGACCCCCATCGGCGAGGTGCGCTGGCGCGACCAGGTGCGGGTGAAGGGCAAGGTCCGGTCGGTGCGGGTCGCGCCGCAGCACGACGTGCCGACCTTCGAGTGCGTGGTCGACGACGGCACCGGCACCATCCTCGCCGTCTACCTCGGGCGGCGGGAGCTGGCCGGGGTCAAGGTCGGGGGCCGCATCGAGATCACCGGCCGGGTCGGCGTCCACCAGAACCGCCTCGCCTTCCTGAACCCGAGCTACCGGCTCCTGGCCGCGGCCGACGCAGGTTGAGACCGCGCTCCCTCGCGACTCACATCGGACTGGACGAGCCGCTCGACCGGTGACCGCGTCCCGCCCGCCGGGCGTCACGCCCAGGCGGGGAGCACCCGGGCGACGGTCTCCGCCATCAGGAACGTCGCGGCCAGCAGCGGCGGGGCCGTGAGCAGGTAGGCCGAGCGGGCCCGGCCGTGGCGGTACACCCAGGCGGCCGCGGCCGACGTGGCGCCGTACGCCGCCACCGCCAGGGCCAGGGGCAGCCACGCGCCCGGGTCGCGGCCCCGACCGTCCTCGCCGAGCGAGCGCCCGGCCTGGGGCGTCGGCTCGAACGGCAGCTCGGTGAGCCCGGCCACGACCACCGTGGCCCGGTCGGTGGCCAGCGGCCAGCGCGAGTCGGAGGTGACCAGGGTGAGCCGGTCGTCCGGCGTGGGTCCGTAGAGCTCGTCGGTGCTCACCCGGCCGCCGGACCCGGCCGCCGGGCGGGCGGTGGCGGCCGTCGACGCCGGTGCGGCCAGCGCCGCGGGGGCCGGTGCCGCGGGGTCGCCGTCCGTGGTGGTCGTGGTCGGGGCCGTCGTCGTGGTCGCCGGGATCGTCCCCTTCCCGCCGACGAGCGTCACGTCCCGCACCTGCTCGACCTCGTAGACCGAGGCGCCCTGCGTCGTCGTCACCAGGATCTCGTCGCCGCGCGCCAGGTCGGCGAGGGCGCCGAACGAGCCGCCGAACGCCGACCGGCGGGCGACGACCGCGCTGTTCCCCGGCTGGCCGAGCCCCGCCGTGCCGGGCACGTGGCCCGGCCCCCGGCGGGTCTCCTGGGGCCCCGCCCCCTCGACCACGACCTGCTGCAGCCGCAGGTCGGGGATGTCGACGATCGCCACCGGGTGGCCGCGGCCGGGGGCGACCGTGACGACCTCGCGCTCGGAGAAGCTGTCCTCGGCCCCCGCCGCCCGGCGGATCTCGACCCTGATCTCGTCGAGCAGCCGCCGCTGGTCGCGCTTCTGCAGCAGCGGCCCCACGGCGTAGAGCACGAGCGGGACGGCCACCAGCGTGAGGGCGAGCCACACCCCCACCGCGGTGGCGATGCGGTGCGGCGTCCAGGGGCGCACCCCCGCGGGCCGTTCGGCCATCAGCGGGCGCCCGCCCGGCGCGGCCGCCGGGGTCGGGGCAGGCGCCGGCGGAACCGACCCGGCACGGCGGTCACCGCCGCCGGCAGGCGCCGCCCGGACGTCGCCAACGCGCCGGCCGACGTGAGGACGACGACCAGGAGCATGGCCAGCGGCGGCACCACCTCGTTCAGCGCCCGGACGCCGAGGAACGGCGGCATCTCGATCTCGGCGCTCTCCGCGAGGTGGGCGGCCTGGTCGAGGGTGTCGGCCCCCGGGGTGACGACGGCGGCCGGCGTGCTCCCCGGGAGGCCCGAGCCGCTGCCCGCGCCGGCCGGCGTGCCGCCGGAGGCGCCCGCCGGCGTCTCCGCT
>DASSGC010000735.1:0-4571 GCA_035693765.1 Acidimicrobiales bacterium | reverse complement strand
CTGGATCTGCTGGTCCGTGAGCGAGCCGCCGAGGTCGATGCTCCAGACCGGCATCTCCGTGCCGGCGACGCCGGCCGAGACGAGCATGCGGATCTGTTCGTCGTTCGTCGAGGTGAGGAACTCTCGGGCGTTGAGGGTCGGTGAGTCGCCTCCGACACCGTCGTCGCCATGGCAGCTGGCGCAATTGCTCGCGTACAGCTGGCGGCCGAGCTGCACGTACTCGGTGCGTTCCTCGCTCTTGGCCGTGGCTCGCAGATCGGGCTCGCGGGCGCGGTAGATGCCGAACCCTGCGACGAGCACGGCCATGAAGACGAGGCCGGCGATGAGATGTCGGTCCAGGCTGCGATCCAGCCACGACGGCTCGACCTCGAGGGGCGGGGGACGGTCGCGGGGCACGTCAGGCCCCTTCCACGCAGCTCGGGCCTCGCGGCGGTGTGAGGAACCGCTCCTCGCCCCGGTCTGGTCCACGGATCGGCGCGCCGGTGTCGACCACAAGCTCGTCACCCTGGACGGTGAGCTCGTAGCGGTCCATGCCGCGGGGCGACGGGCCCTTGATGTACTCGCCTGCCAGGTCGAAGACCGACCCGTGGCAGGGACATTCGAAGCGCCCCGAGCTGTCGCAGAACGGGACGCGGCAGCCGAGGTGCGGGCACTTCTGCGAGAGGGCGAAGTAGTGCCCCTCGGCGTTGACCACGTAGAGCCGGGCAGCGGAGACATACGTGGCCGTGCCCGGCCCGAACCGCTGGGCCTTGCCCAGCGCGAGGCTGCCTCCCTCGGTGGCCTGAGCCAGCGGGCGCAGCGACTCGTACGCCGTCCATGCCGCGGCGACGGCGAGCAGCGCGCCGCCGAGCTTCCATCCCCGAAGCAGCACGTTGCGGCGGCTGATAGCCATATCGCTCCTACAGTTCGAGGTACAGGTGGTCCCACGGTGCGACGAAGCGCCATCCCGGCCCCCGGAAGAAGGTGCCGATCACGGTGAGCCCGACGGCCAACGTGGCGAGCGTGACGAACACGACGATGGCGACCTTGCGGTGGCGAGCCGATGTCGCAGGGTTGCGGTCGAGGTAGGGCAGGACCGTCAATCCGATCACCGCGCCCGCAGGAACGAGGATGCCCGCTACCAGCGGGTCGAAGTGCGACAGCAGCTCTTGGAGGCCTGCGAAGTACCAGGGGGCCTTCGCAGGTTCCGGGGTGAGATTGGGGTTGGCGATGCTCTTGAGCGGGGCGGCGAAGGCCACGCCGAGCGCGAGGACGACGGCGGACACGCCCAGGAAGACCACGACGTGGCGGACGAGGAGGTGGGGCCAGGCGAACACGGTGTCGTCGGTGGGCCGCTCCTCGGCCGTGACCGATTCCCGGTCGACCACGCCCAGGAGCCGCACGCGCTGCGCCGGCCCATCGTGCGTCGATGGCTCATCGTGCGTCGACGGTGCGGCAGCCGGGGTGCCGGGCGGCACGGTGGCGTGCTCGACGAAGGTTCCGCTCGATGGTCGCGTCACTGCGAACCCGTCCTTGCGGACCCGCCAGATGTGGACGAACAGCAGGATGATGAGCAGCCCGGGCAGGACGGCCACGTGCAGGGCGTAGAAGCGCAGGAGGGTCGTCTGGCCGATCTGCGTGCCGCCGATGAGGGCGTCGCGGACGGTATGCCCGACCACCGGGAGGTAGTCGACGAGGTTCGTGCCGACGGTGACGGCCCAGTAGCTGAGCTGGTCCCATGGCAGGAGGTAGCCGGTGAACGAGAAGGCGAGCGTCATCACCAGCAGGGACATGCCCAGCACCCAGTTGAACTCGCGGGGCTTCTTGTAGGCGCCGGCGAGGAACACGCGCACGAGGTGGGCGAAGACCGCCAGCACCATGAGGTGGGCGGCCCAGCGGTGCACGTTGCGGATGAGCTGGCCGAACCCCACGCCCGTGCGCAGGGTCTGCATGTCGCCGTAGGCGGCGTTCACCGACGGCGTGTAGAAGAACATCAGATACACACCGGTGGTCAGCAGGATGCCGAACAGGACCGCGGTGATGAATCCCAGCCGCCACGAGTAGCGCAGCCGCAGGACCCGCTCGGGCACCTTGACCGGGTACAGGTGCAGGAAGAAGTTCGAGAACGACTGCAGGGCCCGGCCCCGCGGCGTGTCCAGCTGCGGGTGGCGGAACACCGACCGCCACACCTCGGAGTTGTGCAGCCAGGACCGTAGTCCGGCGGTCGGCGGATACACGGCCGGCTCCAGGCCGTCGCGCGGCACCTCATCCATGGGGCACCTCCTCGGCGTGGGCCATGGACAGGGCGCCGGGCGGGCAGCGGTTCACGCACAGCCCGCACCTGATGCACGCCTCCTCGTCGAGCAGGAGCGCCGACTGTGACGCCACCCCGACCCCGGCGTGGTCGGCCCGCACGATCGAGATGCAGTCGTACGGGCACACGTCGACGCACAGGCCGCACAGGATGCACAGTTCGGGCGTGAGCATGACGTTGTCGAAGCAACGCAGGCAGCGGAGGCCCTCGAGCACCGCGTCGGCCTCGCCGTAGCCGACCTCGACTTCGGCGAACCCGACGCGTCGCTCGCTGGCGACTGCGGGCACGGCGCGCCGTTCGATGCCGTCGTAACCGGTCGCCAGGCGGCGGAACCCCACCCGTTGCCGGAGCTCGATCCGCACGGGTTGGGACGCCGCGGTGGATCCGGTCAGCCATGCGTGGATCCCGGCGGCGGCTCGCTGCCCGTCGGCGATGGCGTCGATGAGGTTGCGAGGTCCGAACGCCATGTCGCCCGCCGCCCAGACGCGCTCGTGGGACGTGCGCAGCGTCGACCGGTCGACCACCAGCTGGCCCCGCGGCGTGCGCGCCAGCTCGACCCCCTCGTCGAGGAAGGACCAGTCGGTGGCCTGGCCCACGGCGAGGATGACCGTGTCGGCAGCCAACACCTCCTCGGTCCCGGGCACGAAGGTCGGGGCGAAACGACCCTGCTCGTCGAACACGGATGCCACACCGATCGTCTCCAGCCCGCTCACCCGTCCGTCGCCCATCATGCGGTGCGGCCCGCGGCGGTAGACGATCCGGATGCCCTCCGCCTCCGCATCGGCGATCTCCTCGGGCGCCGCCGGGATCTCCTCGGGGGACTCCAGCGCCATGACCGTGACCTCGCGCACACCGGCCCGCACCGCGGCGCGGGCCGTGTCGAGCGTCGTGGTGGCACTGCGACGTGCATCCTCGGCCGCCTCGACGCCCAGCTCGACCGGCGCGGGAGCCGCCTCGCCGCGGGAGCTGGCCCGCAGGCTGGTGCGGGCGGCGTCGAACGCGACGTTGCCACCACCCACAACGATCACGCGCTCGCCCAACTCGACCCGGAAGCCCTGGTTCACGTTCAGCAGAACCTCGATGGCACGGAGCACACCGTCGAGGTCGTGGCCGGGGATGTCGAGGTCGCGACCACTGCCCGTGCCGACCGTCAGCAGCACTGCGGCGTGCCGCTCGACGAGCTCGGCCAGGGTAACGTCGGTGCCGACCCGGCACCCGGTCAGCGACTCCACGCCCAGCTCCAGGATCGCCTCGACCTCCCGGGCGATGAGCGCCCGCGGCAGCCGGTACTCGGGGATGCCCAGCACCATCATCCCCCCGAGCCGGTCCTGCGCGTCATAGACCGTCACGGCGTGGCCGGCGAGGCGCAGGTCATGTGCCGCGCTCAAGCCCGCCGGCCCGCCACCGACGATCCCCACGGACGGCAGCGTCGGCGGTGGCACTGGTCCATGCGCCTCGTGCCAGAGCGCGTTCGCGGCGAAGCTCTCGACGCCGAACTGTTCGGACACGAACCGCTTCAGGGCCCGGATGGCGATCGGCGCGTCCACCTTGCTCCGGCGGCAGGCGGTCTCACACGGCGCCGCGCACACCCGCCCGCAGATCGACGCAAAGGGGTTGGGCCTCCGTGCAATGAGGTAGGCGTCGCGGTAGCGCCCCTCCGCGATGGCAGTCACATAGCCCCCGGCGTCGGTGTGGACCGGGCATGCAGCGCGACAGGGTTCGTTCTCCCACAGCCACCGCGCGTCGGGGACCCGCGGTGAGGTCACCTCAGATCTCCCGGTGCGCCTGCAACCGGCGCAACACCCAGGCCAGCAGGCCCAGAGCCACGAAGAACCACACGGAGGCGATCGCCACCCGCCCGCTCCGCGAGAGTCCGGTCAGTTGTGTGAGGAAGAGATCCGGGGCGTACATGAGCAAGCCCACCGACGCCGCAACGATGACGAGGCCGCTCACAACCGCCCGAGGCCACCCGATGTAACCCGTCTTCGCGGCCATCGGACCTCCTCCAGCCTGATGGCAGAAGCCTATTCGCTAGTGGGCACCACGTCCGGCACAGATGGCGTCCCGCGTGGTGGTGTATGTCGACCCCGGCGTTGGGTTCGATGTCGGACAGTGTGGCTTACGCGGTGATGACGAGGGGCGCCTCCTCGGTGACTGGCTCAGCTCAGCGTGAGGGTTGGCGTGGAGCTTGGCCATGGAGTCTTCGGAGAGCCTCCACCAGACGCGGGGCGGTTCATAGGGCGTCCAGTGCCATGAGGTCGACTGTCGCCCATCTCCC
>DASSGC010000734.1:0-5416 GCA_035693765.1 Acidimicrobiales bacterium | reverse complement strand
AGCCGGGGTGGCGGGAGCCTGATCGTCAGCCATCGCGCAACTCTACAGTTGCAGTTTGTCGGGCGCACCCGTACCCTCGCTGAGAAGCAACCGTATGGTTGCACGAAGGAGGCCTGGACCGTGCTCATCCCCACCGTCATCGAGACCACCAACCGCGGCGAGCGGGCCTACGACATCTACTCCCGCCTCCTGCGAGAGCGGATCGTCTTCCTCGGCACCGCGCTCGACGAGTCGGTGGCCAACCTGATCATCGCCCAGCTCCTCCACCTCGAGGGCGAGGACATGGACCGGCCGGTGAACCTCTACATCAACTCGCCCGGCGGCGACATGACCGCGCTGTTCGCCGTGTACGACGCCATGCAGTTCCTCGGCCCGCCGGTCCACACCGTGTGCGTCGGGCAGGCCTGCTCGGCCGCAGCCGTCCTGCTCGCCGCCGGAGCCGAGGGCCACCGCACGGTGCTGCCCAACGCCCGCATCCTCATCCACCAGCCCCACGGCGGTGCCCAGGGCCAGTCGACCGACATGGAGATCGCCGTGCGCGAGATGGTGATCATGCGCGACCGGATGGTCGACATCCTCACCGAGCGGACCGGGCAGACCCGCGAGCGGATCCAGGCCGACATCGACCGCGACTACATCCTGCGCGGCGAGGAGGCCGTCGCCTACGGGCTGGTGGACGAGGTCATCGCCCACCGCAGGCCCCGGCCGGTGCCCGGCTTCGGGAAGCCCGAGGACGAGCCGGCCGCCGCCACCGGCTGACCATCGGTGGTGGTGCCGCCGTCCCGGTGGCGCCACGCGGCGGAGCTACCGGCCGTCGGTCTCCGACCAGGCCGGATCGCCCTCGCCGGGCGCCACCGGGACGGACGCGGGCAGCACCGCCCCCCGGCTCGTCTCGACCACCAGCGCCCCGCCCGGCTCCGGGCGGCCGGCCACCGTGCCGGTGGCCCGGCCCTGCGACTCGACCAGGTCGCCGGGCTGGGCCGTGAAGACGACGATCGGCGACGCCCCCGGGGGCGCGTCGGCCGGGTACAGGGCGACGTGGATGTCGTGGTCGGCGAAGCGGTTGCCGAGCGCCATCGACCAGAGCACGGTCACCTTGCCCGCGCCGCCGCGCCGGTGGCCGTTGGGCACGGACCACCACCGCAGCTTCACCCGGCGCCGCTCGGCTCCGGCGCGGGCGCCCAGGTACGCCGACGCGAACCGCGCCTGCTCGTCGGCCCACTCCTCGGCGCTGACCACGCGACGACGCTACTGCGCCGGCCCGGCGAGCGGACAGGGCGCTCGCCAGGGCCCACGCGTGGCGATCTGGCGTGTCTAGGGTCCCTCACCATGATCAGTCGCGTGTGGCACGGGTACACCCCACCCGAGCAGGCCGACGCCTACGAGGCGCTGCTGCGGGAGGAGATCTTCACCGGCATCGAGGACCGGCGGATCGACGGGTTCCGCGAGATCCAGCTCTTCCGGCGCGACGTGGGTGGCGAGGTGGAGTTCATCACCGTGATGTGGTTCGACTCGCTCGACGCGGTCCGCGCCTTCGCGGGCGACGACCACGAGGCGTCGGTCGTCCCGCCCGCCGCCCGCCGGCTGCTGTCACGGTTCGACGAGCGCTCCCAGCACTACGAGGTCCGGGAGCGGCGCCTGGCGTGACCCCGCGGCCGGCGCGCCGATTGCCGTGCCGCGGCCCCCTACCGGCAGACTGCCGCCATGGACGCCGACCCCTCCTTCCGGCCCGGGCCCGGTACCGCCGCGACGCTCGCCGGCGCGGGCCTCACTCTGGCCGCCGACGCCTACGGGCCCCCCGACGGTCCGCCGGTCGTGCTGCTGCACGGCGGCGGCCAGACCCGCCACGCCTGGGACGGCACCGCCCGCCTGCTCGGCGCCGCCGGCTGGCGGGCCACCACGGTGGACCTGCGGGGCCACGGCGACAGCGACTGGGCCGGCGAGGGCGGCTACTCGCTCGACGACTTCGCCGCCGACGTCCGCTGCGTCGCCGCCGCCCAGACCCGGCCCCCGGCGCTCATCGGCGCGTCCCTCGGGGGGCTCACCTCGCTGGTCGCCATCGCGGAGTCGTCCGAGCCCGACAGCGTGGCCGCCGCCCTCGTGCTGGTGGACGTCGCGCCCCGGCTGGAGCCCGAGGGCGTCTCCCGCATCGGCGACTTCATGCTCGGCCACCTCGACGGCTTCGCCAGCCTGGAGGAGGTGGCCGACGCCGTCGCCGCCTACAACCCCCACCGGCCCCGGCCCACCGACCTGTCGGGCCTACGCAAGAACGTCCGCCAGCGGGGCGACGGCCGCTGGTACTGGCACTGGGACCCCGAGTTCCTGCAGGGCGGCCGGGCCGACGAGCCCAGGGCCTTCACGAACGAGACCCGGCTCGAGGCCGCCGCCCGCGCCCTGCGGCTCCCGACCCTGCTCGTGCGGGGACGCCAGAGCGACGTGCTGTCCGAGGAGGGCGCCCAGGCGCTGCTGGCGTTGGCCCCCCATGCCCGCTACGTCGACGTGGGCGATGCCGGGCACATGGTGGCGGGCGACCGCAACGACGTGTTCAACGACGCGGTGCTCGCCTTCCTCGGCGACGTCCTGCCGGCCTGACCGGGGTCCCGGCAGACCGACCTCGGTCAGCCGATGCGCAGCTCGGCGTGGTACACGCGGGTCGGCGCCAGCTCGACGTCGATCGTCTCGGCGATCCGGGCGAACGTCCGAGCCGCCTCGCCGTCGGGATCGATCGAGGCGATCGGGGCCCCGGCGTCGCCGCCCTCGCGCAGCGCCGGCACCAGGGGCACCTGGCCCAGCAGCGGCACGCCCAGCCGGGTGGCCAGCTCCTCGCCGCCGCCGCTGCCGAACAGCTCGTAGCGGCGGCCGTCGTCGCCGGTGAACCACGACATGTTCTCGATGATGCCCTTGACCTCGAGGTTCACCTTCTGGGCCATGAACGCCGCCCGCTGCGCCACCCGCTGGGCCGCGGGCTGGGGCGTGGTGACCACGTACACCTCGGCCCGGGGCAGGAACTGCGACAGGCTGAGCGAGATGTCGCCGGTGCCGGGCGGCAGGTCGACGACCAGGAAGTCGGGGTCGTCCCAGTAGACGTCGGTGAGGAACTGCTCCAGGGCCTTGTGCAGCATCGGGCCCCGCCAGATCACCGGCTGGTCCTCCGCGGCGAAGAAGCCCATGGAGATGCAGCGCACCCCGTGGCCCTCCGGCGGCACCAGCATCTGGTCGATGACCACCGGCGCATGCTCGACGCCCAGCATGCGGGGGATCGAGAAGCCCCACACGTCGGCGTCGACCACGGCGACATCGCGGCCGCGGCGGGCCAGGGCCACCGCCAGGTTGGTCGTCACCGACGACTTGCCGACGCCGCCCTTGCCCGAGGCGATGAGCAGCACCCGGGTCTTGCTGCCGGGGTCGGCGAAGGGGATGGCCCGGCCCTCGGCGTGACCGTGGGCGTGCTGGCTGCCGGCGGTGGCGGCCGGGTCGCCGTGCAACCGGGTGCGCAGCGCGGCCCGCTCGTCGTCGGTCATGACCGTGAAGTCGAGGTCGACCGCCTCCACGCCGTCGAGGGCGGCCACGGCGCCCGTGACGCGGTTCTGGATCTCGTTGCGGAGCGGGCACCCGGCCACGGTCAGGGCCACGGTGACCGCCACCCGCGGCCCGACGATCTCGATGCGGCGCACCATGTCGAGCTCGACGATGCTGCGGTGCAGCTCGGGATCCTGGACCGGACGGAGCACGTCCAGGACCTGGGCTTCGGAGACGGTCATGGCGCTCCCGGCGGGTGGTCGGCAGGTGGGCGGGTATTACCACTACGGCGGTAGGTAGAATACCGGCCGTGGACCGGCCGCCCCTCTCCCCGACCGATTTCGCCTCGGCGGTGACGGCCATCACCTCGGCGTTCGGCGATCCGACGCGCCGCGAGATCTACCTGTTCGTCCACGAGAACGACGCCGGCGTCACCGCCGGCGAGGTGGCCGAGCGCTTCGACCTGCACCCCAACGTGGCCCGCCACCACCTCGACAAGCTGGTGGCCGGCGCCTACGTCGAGGTCAGCGCCGCCCGGCCCCCGGGCGGCGGCGGCGCCGGGCGCCCGTCCAAGCGCTACCGGGTCGTCGCCTCCGACATCAGCCTCGACCTGCCGCTGCGCCACGACGACGTGCTCGTCGAGCTGCTGGGGCGCGCGCTGGCCGAGCTGGGCCACGACCGGGCCGAGGCGCTGGCCGAGGCCGTGGGCATCGACTACGGGGCGGCCATGGCGGCGTCGATGGGGCCGGGCTCCGACCGCCACCGCTCGTTCCAGTCGGCGCTGCACGCGGTGGCCGACGCGCTGACGGCCCACGGCTTCGCCGCCCACGCCGAGCGCCACGGCCAGCAGCTCCGCATCGTGAGCGAGCACTGCCCGTTCGGCGGCGCCGCGATCGAGCACCCGGTGATCTGCGCCGTCGACCGGGGCATGGTCAAGGGCATGCTCTCCGCCCTCTACGGGCACGACACCCTCACCGAGACGGCGCTGTCGCTGCCCAAGGGCGCAGAGCACTGCGTCACCTCCGTCCAGGGCGGCTAGCTGCTGGACCGGGCCTACCTCGACCACGCCTCGACCTCGCCGCTGCGGCCCGCGGCTCGGGAGGCGCTGGTCGCCTGCCTGGACGCCACGGGCGACCCCGGCCGCATCCACGCCGAGGGCCTCGCCGCCCGGGTGGCCCTCGAGCAGGCGCGTGCCCAGGTCGCCGGCCTGCTCGGCGCCCGGCCCCGGGAGGTCGTGTTCACCAGCGGCGCCACCGAGGCCATCGCCGCCGCCTGCTGGGGCGCGGCCGCGCGGGGTGGCCACCAGGTGGTGCCCGCCGTCGAGCACTCGGCCGTACGCCTGGCCGCGGCGCGCCACGGGGACGTGACGGTCGTGCCGGTCGGCGGCACCGGCCGGGTCGACGTGGACGACCTGCTCGGGGCCGTCGAGGACGGGCGCACCGGCCTGGTCCACCTCCAGTGGGGCAACCACGAGGTCGGCACGCTCCAGCCGGTGGACGAGGCCGTCGCGGCCTGCCGGGCACGGGGTGTGCTGGTGCACGTCGACGCCGCCCAGGCGGTGGGCCGCGTGCCGGTGGCGTTCCGGGCGCTGGGGCCCGACCTGCTGTCGGTCAGCGCCCACAAGCTCGGCGGGCCGCCAGGGGTGGGCGCGCTGCTCGTGCGCCAGGGCCTGCGGCTGCCGCCGCTGCTGGTGGGCGGCGACCAGGAGCGGGCCCGCCGGGCCGGGCTCGAGAACGTCCCCGCGCTCGCCGGGTTCGGCGCCGCCTGCGCGGCGCTGTCCGCGGGTGGCGGGGTCGAGGCCGAGGGGGCCGAGCAGCGGCGGCTGACCGGCCGCATCCTGGCCGCGCTCGACGGCGTTCCCGGCCTGGCCGGGCTGCGGGTGTACGGCGACCCGGCC
>DASSGC010000733.1:0-10509 GCA_035693765.1 Acidimicrobiales bacterium | reverse complement strand
CCGTGACCTTCGACCCTGGCCCCGCCCGCACCGGTGCCCCACCATGAGCTCATGGCCAACACTCCCGACCGTGGAGCACGCTCGGCGGAACCGGCCGCCCCGGCCCCCCCGCCGGGCTCGACGGGAGCCGGGCGCCTCGTGGCGCCGGTCAAGGCGGTGCGGGTGCTCGGGGCCCTGCGCCGCGTGCTCGAGGAGATCAACCGGGTCGACCTCGACGACGCCGCCCGCCGCCGGGTGATCGAGGCCCACCGGGCCATGCTGATCGAGGTGGCCAGCACCGTGTCGGACGGGCTCATCGACGAGATGGTGGCCCTCCACATCGAGCCGCTGGACCCCGAGGCCACGCGCGACCAGCTCGAGGTCGCCCAGGCACAGCTCATCGGCTGGGTCGACGGCATGATGTTCGCCGAGGCCGAGCTCGATGGGCCCGTCACCATCGGCTTCCCGCTCGAGGCCCTCGCCGATCCGTCACCCGAGCCGCTGCCACCGCCGGAGCCGATGCCGCCGCCCGAGCCCGTCCCCGGGCCGGAGCCGATGCCGCCGCCCGAGCCCGTCCCCGGGCCGGAGCCGATGCCCCCGCCCGAGCCGTACCCGTAGACGCCAAGCGGATGGGAGGCCGAGCGAACAGGCCGCTCGCGAGGGCCTACGCGTGGCGATCTGGCGCGGGAGCACCAGCCCGACAGCTCGGCCGACCGGCAACGCAGCACGGTGACCGGCAGCGACGTGACCCATCCGCGCCGTCGCTTCGCGACCGACCTTCGCCTCTACCCGCAGGGGAGGCCGCCCCGTACGGTCGGGGTGGTCGAGGACCGATCAGGAGGCAAGCAGATGAGTATCACGCTCGCTGACCGCGCCCATGAGCTGATCCGCCCGCCCGTCGTCGTGGCGGAGAACGAACCGCTGACCGGCGTCGCCCACACCCTCTGGCAGGAGTCCGTGGGGGCGGTGATCGTCGGCACCGCCGCCAAGCCGGCCGGCATCCTGACCGAACGCGACCTCGTCGCCGCGCTCGGGCGGGGCGCCGACCCGACCTCGGTCACGGCCACCGACGTCATGACCTCCCCCATCGTCGCGGTGCGACCCGACGACCCCCTGCTGGACGTCGCCTACCTGATGTTCGACGACGTCATCCGCCACGTCCCGGTCATCGACGACCTCGGCCGGGTGACCGGCATCGTGTCCGTGCGCGACCTCCTCCGCCCCCTGCTGATCGACGCCCTCAGCAGCTGACACCGCGGTCGCTCACCCGTGGCGCCGGGTTCGCCGGGGCGCAGCCCTGCTACGTTCGGTAGCGAGACCGTTCCGTGGATGCCGGGGTTCCCGGGGAGTGGGTCCGGGGCGAGAGCGGGGGCCGACGTCCGGCAGAGGACGTCGGCCCCGAACACCGGCTCGGACACCGGTCAGGCGTCACGGTCCTCCAGGTCGGCCTCGACGGTGACCGTCGTTCCCGCCGGCGCCGGCGGCACGAGGTTGCCCTCGATCCTGCGACCGTCGACGACGAGGTGGCGCACGCGCGCCCGGGTACCGGGTGGCTTGCGCACGGTGACGGCGTAGCTGGCGCCGCGGAACCGGCGGGTGGCGCGGAAGCCGTCCCAGCCCGCCGGCAGGCAGGGATCGATGCGGAGCCCGTCGTGGTCGGGGCGGAGGCCGAGGATCCACTGGGTGACCGCCACGAACGACCAGGCGGCCGTGCCGGTCAGCCACGAGTTCCTGGCCTCGCCGTAGGCCGGCGCGTCCCTGCCGGCGATCGTCTGGGCGTAGACGTAGGGCTCGCAGCGGTGCTGGTCGCCGATGTGCTCGCGGGCCGAGGGGTTGATCCGCAGGTGGTAGTCGAGCGCACGGTCGCCGTTCCCGACCCGGGTCTCGGCGATCGTCACCCACGGGTTGGTGTGGCAGAAGACGCTGCCGTTCTCCTTGTAGCCGGGAGGGTACGAGCTGATCTCCCCCAGCTCGACCCGGTAGCGGGTGTAGGCGGGCTGGACGAGCAGGATGCCGTGGGGCGTGGCGAGGTGCTTCGCGACCGAGTCCAGCGCGGTCACGGCCGTCCCGTCGTCGAGGCCGATCCCGGCCAGCACGCACATGCCCTGGGGCTCGACGAAGATCCGGCCCTCGTCGTCCAGGGCCGAGCCGACCGGGTTGCCGGCGTGGTCGTAGGCCCGGCGGAACCAGGCGCCGTCCCACCCGTGGGCGCGCACGGCGGCGCGCATCCGCTCGCTCGCGGCGCGGCACCCGCCGGCCACGGCGCCGTCGCCGCGCCGGTCCGCCAGCGCCGCCAGCTCGTCGGCGGCCAGCACGAACAGGCCCGCGATGAAGACCGACTCGGCGACGCCGCCTTCCCGGTTCTCCGTGGTCTGGAACGACTCGCCCGGCGTCTCCGAGAAGCAGTTGAGGTTGAGGCAGTCGTTCCAGTCGGCCCGCCCGATGCGGGGCAGCGCGTGCGGTCCGAGGCGGTCGAGGGTGTAGCGCACGCTGCGCCGGAGGTGGTCGTAGAGCGGCGTTTCCGAGCCCGGCCGGTTGTCGTAGGGCACGGGCTCGTCGAGGATGCCGGGGTCGCCGGTCTCCTTCGCGTAGGCCGACGCGGCGAGCACGAGCCACAGCGGATCGTCGTTGAACCCCGCGCCGATGGCGTCGTTCCCCCGCTTCGTGAGGGGCTGGTACTGGTGGTAGGCCCCGCCGGTCGGCAGCTGGGTGGCGGCGATCTCGAGGATGCGGGCCCGCGCCTCGGCGGGGATCATGTGCACGAAGCCCAGCACGTCCTGGTTGGAGTCGCGGAAGCCCATGCCCCGGCCGATGCCCGACTCGAACTGCGAAGCCGAGCGGGACAGGTTGAACGTGGCCATGCACTGGTAGGGGTTCCAGACGTTCGCCATCCGGTCGACGTGCTCGTCGGGGGTGGCGACCCGCAGGGTGTCGAGCAGCCCGGCCCAGTGGTCGCGGAGGCGGAGCCAGGCCGCGTCGACCTCGGCCGTGGCCAGGTAGCGGTCGATGACGGGCCCGACGCGGGTCTTGTCGATCGTCTGCGACCCGGGCGGGTCGAACTTGGCGTCGACGGGGTTCTCGGCGTAGCCCAGCACGAACACGACGTCACGGCTCTCCCCCGCCGCCAGCGTGAGCTCGACGTGGTGCGAGCCGCAGGGGGCCCAGCCGTGCGCGATCGAGTCGCCGGCGCGGCCGCGCTCGACGGCGAGCGGCCGGTCCCAGCCGCGGTAGGGGCCGAGGAACGCCTCGCGCTGGGTGTCGAACCCGGCGACGGGAGCCGAGCAGGCGAAGTAGGCGAAGTGGTCGCGCCGCTCGCGGTACTCGGTCTTGTGGTAGATCACGCCGCCGTCGACCTCGACCTCGCCGGTCGAGTAGTTGCGCTGGAAGTTGGTCGCGTCGTCCCAGGCGTCCCACAGGCAGAACTCGACGGCGCTGAACAGCGAGAGGTCGGCCCGGCTGCTCCGGTGGTTGGTGAGGCGGGCCCGCCACACCTCCAGCGTCTCGCCGAGCGGCACCAGGTAGACGGTCTCCGCCTCGATGCCGCCGCGGTGCGAGCCGATGACCGTGTAGCCGAGGCCGTGACGGCACCGGTAGTCCTCGACGTCGACCCGCATCGGCTGCCACGACGGCGACCACGCCTCCCCGGTCGCGCGATCACGCAGGTAGAGGTAGCGGCCGCCCACGTCGAGTGGGGCGTTGTTGTAGCGGTACCTGGTCAGCCGGCGCAGCCGCGCGTCGCGGTAGAACGAGTACCCGCCGGCGGTGTTCGAGATGATGCCGAAGTAGTCCTCCGTGCCGAGGTAGTTGATCCACGGCAACGGCGTCCCGGGGCGCTCGATCACGTACTCCCGGGCGGCGTCGTCGAAGTGCCCGAACCTCACCGTCGCCGGGCCCGCGAGGTCACCACTTCAGCTCGACCTCGACCTCCGACCCCTCGTCACCGACCTCGATCTCGAGCGTGAACACGACGTCGTCGGGCACGTCGACCGTGTAGCGGACGCCGTCGCGGACGAACGCGACCTCGTTGTGGCGCGCCAGCTGGTCGGCCAGGTCCCGGATCCGGGCGGCGGCCGCCTCCCGCGGCAGGCGCTCCTCGGTGACGTGCTCTATCAGGTCCATCGATCCCTCCTTCCCGGCGGCCGCCGGGAGACGGCCTCTGTGGGTCCACACTGGCGCCGGCACCGCCGCCGAGGCAACAACCCGGAACGCGCCGGCGGCGGTGCGTCGAG
Organism: Acidimicrobiales bacterium; assembly: GCA_035693765.1. GTDB lineage: Bacteria > Actinomycetota > Acidimicrobiia > Acidimicrobiales > VFJN01 > ZC4RG19. The sequence continues at coordinate 6,301 of DASSGC010000733.1, read as the reverse complement.
CGCGTGCCGCGCCCCCGGCGCGTGGCACACGACGTGTCGGTCCGCCGCGTCCGGCGCCGGCGTCAGCCCGCCCGTCCGCCGGCGAGCCGGCGCAGCCCGTCGACCATCGTGGTGCCACCGGCGGGCTGGTAGCTGAACAGCAGCGCCCGGCGGTCGCGCTCCGACCGGTTCGGCGTCGACTGGTGCACCAGCAGCGACCCGAAGCTCACCGTGGAGCCGGCCTCCACCTCGACGGGGACCGGATCGATGTCCGGGTAGGCCGACGAGTCGAGCTCGTTCCGGCCGAACGCGTCGAGGTCGCTGCGGGTGCGCCACACGCCCGAGCGGTGGCTGGCCGGGACGACCCACGTGCAGCCGTTCTCCACCGACGAATCGTCGAGGTAGACGATCGCCTCGATCATCGCCGCGACCTCGTCGGCGGCGAACACACCGGCCCGCACGACGTAGCCGAGGCGCTCGTACCGGTCGCGCTCGTCGTCGCTGAGGTCGTGGGCGTGGGCGTCGGTCATGGCCCCTCGCTTCGTCCGTCGTTCCCGGTGGCGGTGGCCGGCCGGGCACGACCACCGTCCCGGCCGGACGGACCGGCGGCGAGCGCCGCCGCCAGCGGCACCCCCTCGGCGTCGTCGCCGCACAGGTGGACGGCGATGCCGAGGGCGTCGGCCATCGCCGCCTTCGTCGCCACCAGCCGGTCTGCCGCGGCGGCGTCGGTCGCGTACGCCACCTGGATGTGGTTCGACTGGTGCCGGGCCATGAGCTGGTCGCGGTCGATGCCGTAGAGGACCGCGCTCATCACCGGCCACTGGCTGGTCGTCGCCTCGGACCGCCGGGCCAGCTCCTCGGCCGGCAGGCGCACCACGCGGCACCGCCCGATGTCCATGCCCAGGCCGTCGGGCCCGACGTGCACCCGCGACCACACCACCTCGCCGGGACGGCTCGCCCCCTTGATGGTGCTGCCGCCGAGGCGGAAGTACATGGGCGGCTGGCGCTCCCCCACCGCGCCGGCGAAGCCGCCATCGAGGTGCGCGGGCGGCACCGCCCCGCTGATCTCGAACACCCACACGTACTCGCCGGTCGACCCCGAGCGGTCGACGTCGCCCCAGCGGATGTCGTGGAGCGTCGTCTCGGGCGGCTGGCCGAGCGCGGTCCACACCCGGTTGGTCAGCAGGGCGTCGAGGCCCGCGCACTCGTCGACCTCGTTGAAGTGCGGGAGCGGCCGGCCGGGGAGGATGACCGCGCCGGCGGCGTTCGTGACCGGCGGGCGGTCAGAGTTGTTGAGGAGCCCTTCGGCCAGGTCGCGTGGGGCATCGCCGAGCGGATCGACGACTACTGCGCCACCGCGTACGTCTACTGCACCGAGGCCCAGGCCGTGTCCCGCGTCGATCCCGCGCTCGCCACCGCCGACATCGCCCGCCGCCCCTACGAGACCGCGGGCCCCACCGAGGCGCTCGCCCAGTCGCTCGCCGAGTACGACGGCGACCTCGAGTCGCCCACGACCTCGCCGGCGTCGCCCCCGGCGCGATGCCATCCTGACCGGTGACCTGCCCGGCTAGGGTTGACCCCTCGGATGGTGGAGCCTTCAAGACCTGGCGGGCGTGAACATGAACCCACTTGGACGCACGCGCGTCGGCCGCGCGCCGGCCGCCGCTGACGTGCACCGCACGGAGACGGAGCCCCGTTGCAGTACTGCATCGGCGTCGACCTAGGCACGGCCTACACGGCCGCAGCCGTCGCCCGGGACGGGCGCGTCGAGATCGCCACGCTCGGCACCCGGGCCATCGAGATGCCCTCGGTGGCCTTCCTGCGCGAGGACGGCCAACTGCTGTTCGGGGAGGCCGCCGAGCGTCGCAGCGTGACCGAGCCGACGCGCGTCGCCCGCGAGTTCAAGCGGCGCATGGGCGACTCGACCTCGGTCCTGGTGGGGTCCACACCGTTCTCGGCCCACGCGCTCATGGGCAAGCTCCTCGTGTCCGTGGTCTCCGCCGTCGCCGAGCGCGAAGGGACGGCGCCCGACCGCGTCGTCGTCACCTACCCCGCCAACTGGGGCGCCTACCGGCTCGAACTGCTCGGCCAGGCCATCCACCAGGCGGACATCGGCGACGTGGGCGTCGTCACCGAACCGGAGGCGGCGGCCGCCCACTACGCGTCCACGACACGCGTCGTGCCGGGCGACACGGTCGCGGTCTACGACCTCGGCGGCGGCACCTTCGACGCCACCGTGCTGCGCCGGCTCGAGGGGGGCTTCGAGCTGCTGGGGCAGCCCCACGGCATCGAACAGCTCGGCGGCGTCGACTTCGACGAAGCCGTCTTCCGGCACGTGACCGCGAACATCGGCACGAACCTCAACGATCTCGACCCCGACGACCCCGCCATGGTCGCGGCGATCGCCCGGCTCCGGCGCGACTGCGTCGACGCCAAGGAGGCGCTGTCGTACGACACCGCGACGACGATCCCGGTCGCGTTGCCGAGCCACCGCGGGTCGGTGCGCCTCACGCGCGGCGAGCTCGAGCAGATGATCCGCCCCGCCCTCGCCGACACCGTCCACATGCTGGAACGGGCCGTGCGCTCCGCCGCCGTGGCGCCCGCCGACCTCAAGGCCGTCGTGCTGGTGGGCGGCTCCTCGCGCATCCCGCTGGTCGCCCAGATGCTGGGCGAGGGCCTCGGCCGACCCGTCGCCATCGACGTCCACCCGAAGCATGCCGTCGCCCTGGGTGCGGCCCGGCTCGCCGAGGCCGGTGTCACAGGTCCGGCGGCAGCACCCGCGCCGGTCACCGCGCGCACGCCGGCGACCGCTCCCGGGACGGCGCCCGGGACGACCGGGCCGCCGCCCCCGCCCGGGACCGCACCGTCGCCCGTCGGCGAGCCGGCGGGCCGGGGCGGCCCGCCCTGGCCGCCGGGCCCGCCCGCCGAACTTCCGGCCGGGCGGCCGACCCCGGGGCGGCGGCGCCTGCTGGCGATCGCCGGGGGCGTCGGGGCGCTGGCGTTGGACACCGCGGTCGCCCTCGCCGCGCAGGGCGACGGCGACGGCAACGAACCGGGACCCTCGTCGGTGCGGTCGGAGACAACCGGCGCCACCGAGCCGGGGGGCGGGACCACATCCCCGGGAGAGCCGGGAGGGCAGGGCGAAGGGTTCGTCATCTTCGAGACCGACCGGGGCGGCCTCGACGCGCCGATCCGCTCGCTGTGGGCGATGGCGCTCGACGGCAGCCGTCCGCGCCGGGTCGTGCAGACCGCGGGTGGCGACGGCCATCCCACGTTCTCGTCCAACGGGCGGCGCCTCGCCTACCTGCACACCGAGTCACCCGACACACCGGATGCCGACAACTCGTGGCAGCTCATGGTCTCGGCGCCGGACGGCTCGGGGTCGCACGTCCTCGTCGACGGCGTGGGCCGCTACTTCCGCCCGGCGTGGTCGCCCGACGACACGGCGATCGTCATCCCGCTCGAGGTCGACGGACAGGTCGACCTGTGGCGCATCGATGCCAACACCGGCGACCGGGAGCCGGTCACCGACACGCCCGAGCCGGAGTTCGACCCCGACTGGTCGCCGGACGGGACACGCATCGTCTACCGCCGCGACGTGGGCGGCGACCCGGAGATCTTCGTCCTCGACGTCGCCTCCGGCGGCGAGACGCAGCTCACCTCCCATCCCGGCTACGACTCCGACCCCCGGTGGTCGCCGGACGGTACCCACATCCTCTTCACCAGCGATGTCGGTGGGAGCAACGAGGAGATCCTCAGCATGCGTGCCGACGGCACCGATGTCCGGACGCTCAGCAACGATCCCGCCAAGGACCACGACGCCATCTGGACCAGCGACGGCACGACCATAATCTTCGTGAGCGAGCGCGATGGTGGGGACGTCGAGATCTACGCTATGAGCCCCGACGGCGAGGATCAGCGGCGGCTCACCGACAACCCGGGCTACGACGGCGTGCCCGACGCCAACTGACGCTCCCCCGTCGCGCCGCTGAAGACAGGAGTGACTGCACGTGGAACTCGAATTCAGCGGGGAACGCTACGTGCCGGACGCCGGCGACGCCCAGCTCTGGTACGAGCACGCCCACCGGTACGCGCTGGCGGCGGACCTGGTGCCCGGCAAGGTGGTCGTCGACGTGGGGTCCGGCGAGGGCTACGGCACCGCCTGGCTCGCCCGACGCGCACGCCACAGCCTCGGCATCGACATCGCCGCCGACGCCGTGGCGCACGCGACCCGCACCTACGGCTCCCCCACCCTGCGGTTCGCCGTCGGCGACGCCCGGCACCTACCGGTGGACGACGGCGTGGCCGACGTCGTCACGTGCTTCGAGACCCTCGAGCACGTCAGCGATCCCGCATCCGTGCTCGACGAGCTGCGCCGCATCACCGCGCCGGGCGGTGTGGTCGTGCTGTCGACACCCGACCGGCACACCTCCGAGGCGTCGGGCGCGGCCAACCCGTTCCACCTGCACGAGCTGACGGCCGACGAGCTCGCGCGCGAGCTGCGGGCCCGGTTCCCGACCTGCCTGCTCCTCGGGCAGCGCGTCACCGGCGTGTCGCTGCTCTGGCCGCTGCCCGCCTCCGCCGGCGGGGAGGCGAGAGCCGTAGCGGGCCCGGCCGACCTCACGTTGCTCGGCGCGGGCGGCGGCGATCCCGGCGAGCGGGTGAGCGACCCCCGGCCGACCCACCTCGTGGCGTTCTGCACCGACGCACCCACCGTCGCCGGTACCGGCCGCGGCTCGGTTCTCGTCGACCCCGCCGACGACCTGCTGGTCGACCTCCGCGACCAGCTCACGCGGGCGCGCGCCCAGCTCGACGAGTGGGAGCTCGAGCTCGCCGCCCGGGCCAAGGCGCTCGCCGCCGCCGATGCGCTGGCCGGCGACGTGCAGGCGCTGCTGCGTGATCGGGACCGCACGCTGACGAGCCTGCGCGCCGAGCTCGACCAGCGCGAGCGCACGATCGCGGGCCTGCGGGGCGAGGTCGACGAGAGGGCGGCCGCCGGGCGGGCGGCTGCGACCGAGGCCAGGCGCCTCCGCGCCGACACGGACCAGCTCGTCGACGAGCTCGCCGTCGCCTACGGCGCGCTGGAGCGCAGCCAGCGGGCACTGGCTGCCCACGAGAGCTCGCTCGCCGGCCAGTTGCTGACCCGCTACCGGCAGACGGTCAACCGCCGGTTGCCGGCGGGGTCGTTGCCCCGCACCGGCTACGACACGGGCCTGGGGATGATCTCGCGCACCCTCGCCGGGTCGATCCGCCGCGCCGCGGTGCGGCCGGCTCCTGCGCCCGGGGAGATCGTGTGCCCCACCTCGACCGAGCCCGTGGCCAGCGTGGTCGTGCCCGTCTACGGCCACCTGGACCAGGCGCTCGCCTGCCTCCGGTCGATCGCGGCCGCCCGCACCCGCGTGCCCTACGAGGTGATCGTGGTCGACGACGCCACCCCGGGCGGGGCCGGCGAGCTCGACACCGTCCGGGGGCTGCGGCTGGTGCGCAACGAGAAGAACCTCGGCTACGTCGCCAGCACCAACCGCGGCGCCGCCCTGGCCCGCGGCGAGCACCTCGTCCTGCTCAACAGCGACACGGAGGTCGGCGCCGGGTGGCTGGACGCGCTCGTCGAGACCGTCGAGCGCGACCCGACCGTCGGCATCGTCGGCGCCAAGCTCCTCGACCCCGACGGGCGGCTGTCGGAGGCCGGGAGCATCGTGTTCTCCGACGCCGGCGCCTGGAACTACGGGCGCGGCGACGACGCCGACCGCTCGCGGTACGCCTGGCTGCGCGAGGTCGACTACTGCAGCGCCGCCTGCGTCCTCGTGCGCCGCCAGGTGTGGGAGGAGGTGGGCGGCTTCTCGCAGGCGTTCACCCGGGGCTACTGGGAGGACACCGACCTGGCGTTCGCCGCCCGCAGCCGCGGCTGGAAGACCGTCTACCAGCCGCGGGCGGTCGTCACCCCCCACGAGGGTGCCACGCACGGCGGCTCCAGCGACCCGCTCATGCGGCTCAACGGTCGACGCTTCGCCGAGCGGTGGTCGACGGTGCTGGCCGACCAGCCGAGGCCGGGCCACGTGTTCCGCGGCCGGCGGCGGGGACCGGATCGCGCCGTGATCGTCTTCGACCACCGCCTCCCCACGCCCGACCGCGACGCCGGATCGGTGCGGATGCACCACCTGCTGCTCCTCCTGCGGGACGCGGGGCGGCATGTCGTGTTCATCCCCAGCAACCGCACGTCGCTCACCGAGTACGCGCCCAAGCTGCAGGACGCCGGCATCGAGGTCGTCCTCGACGACGAGCGCCTCGAGGACTTCCTCGACGCGGTCGCGCCCGAGGTCGA
>DASSGC010000732.1:0-4099 GCA_035693765.1 Acidimicrobiales bacterium | reverse complement strand
TGCGGGCGACGGCGACGATGCCGAGCGCCAGGACGAGGGCGAGGGTGAGCACGAGCGCCCGCCCCTCGCGCCCCCGCCGGCGCCACAGGACCAGGGCGGCGGCGGCGACCGCGACCAGGAGCACCGGGACGGGCGAGCGGTAGAGGAACGGTGACTGGCCGGCGGCGCTCGGCGTGCGCTTGGTGGTCAGCCACTCCGGGATCAGGGCGAACTGGCCGGTGATCACACGCCAGCCCTCCAGCAGCGAGTGGCTCCGGTCGGGCTGGCGCTGGAACCAGCGGACGATGTCCGCCGCGTTGCTCCCACCGCTGCCGGCGACGTCGACGAGCGGCGGCAGCCACAGGACCGCCAGGAGCCCCGCCGACAGCGCGGCCGGGCGGGCGAGCGAGCGCAGGTTCCGGCGTCCCGTGACCGCGACCAGCGCCGCCGCCCCGGCGGCCGGCAGGGGCACGGCGAGGACGACGAACCCGACGTGGGTCTGGGCCAGGAGCGTGGCCACGAACACCGCCACCGGCAAGGCCCACCGCTCGCCGCAGGCCAGTGACCAGGTGAGGAAGATCAGCAGGCCGTAGGGCAGCACGGGGAGGAAGAGGTTCCAGGGATCGGCCACGACCTGGGCCCCGAGGGTGTGGACGAGCAGGCCGCACCCGGCCAGGGTGAGGAGCATCAGCGGCAGGCCGCCCCGCCGCCGGGCGATGAGCGCCATGCCGGTGATGGCCCCGCCGTTGACGGCGAGCGCGCCCAGCCGGAGGCCGACCGACGCGCCGCCGGTCAGCCAGTAGAAGGGCGCGAGCAGGTAGAACGACAGCGGTCCCGGATGGCGCCACCCGTCCTTGGAGTACAGGCCGGTGAGCACGTCGTGGCGGCCGACGTCGCGGACGGCCAGCTCGGTCCAGGCGTGGTCGGCGCCGGGGACGTACGACCCCCCGACCTTGACGACGAGCGACACGGCCGCCACGGCCAGCGGTGCCAGCGTGATGGCCAGGGCGGCCCGGGCGATCCACCGGTCGCCCGCCGCGGGCGGCCGGTCGGCGGCGGCGCCGGAGGGCGGATCGGCGGGCGCGGCCTCGCCGCCCGGCGATGCGACCACCGCCAGGCCGGCGCTCGGATCGGCCACCGCTGTGGCCGTCGCGTGCGAGGAGGAGCCCGCAGCGGGCTCCGCCGTCCCCATTGCGCTCAGTCTCGCACGGGGGCGAGCAGGTGTACCGTCGCGTGACATATGGTGTGCGCAGATAGGTCACGCCGGCGCGTGTCACCGTGCTGCGTTGCCTGTCGGCCGAGCTGTGGAGCTGGTGCTTCCACGCCAAATCGCCACGCGTAGGCCGTGGCGAGCGCCCTATCCGCTCGGCCTCTCACACGAGGCGGTGGGTCGGCGGGCGGCCGGGCCGTCGCCGCCCGCGGGAGGAGCAGGCAGCAGCGATGGCGACCGCACCAACCGCCGCTGTGCTCACCGCGACCCGGCTGGCCCTGCACCAGGTGGCGGTGCACGTCCTGGCGCGGCGCCGCCACACGCTCACCGGTCGCATCGGCCTGCGTCCGGCGCCGGGGGGCCTCGCCACCCCGGCCTTCGGCGACGGCGGCGAGGTGGTGCGCGTGTGCGGCGGCGTCCTCGTGGTCGAGCACGACGGCGCGCTGGTCTCGACGCCGCTGACCACCCTGGCGGCCGCGGCCGACCTCGTGGGCGTCGACCTGGCGGCCGACCTGTCGGTCGGTCGTGACACCCCGCCGCTCGCCGACCCGTCGGCCCCGCTGGCGCTCGACGCGGGGGCCGTCCGGGCCCTGGGCGACTGGTGGGGTCTGGGGGCAACGGTGCTCGACGAGGTGGCGGCGCTGCCGCTGGTGTCGGCCGCCTCGGCGCCCCAGATCTGGCCGGAGCACTTCGACCACGCCGCCGTGGTGGAGGCCGGCGGGGCCAGGTTCAACGTGGGGGCCTCGCCGGGCGACGGCGGCGAGCCGGGGCCGTACCTCTACGTCGGGCCGTGGGGCGACGACCGTCCCGGCGACCCGGCCTACTGGAACGCCCCGTTCGGCGCGGTGCTGCGCCGGGCCGACCTCGAGGGTGCCGGACCGGACGAGCGGCGCGACCGGGCGCTGGCCTTCGTGCGCCAGGGCCTGTCAGCCGCCCGCGGGTGAGTGGTCGCGCAGGGCGGGATGCTGGCGGGCGAGGATGGGCAGCAGCAGCGAGCGGGGCGCGAAGCGGGCGGCGAGCGCGCCCGCGTGGTTGGCGGCGCCGGGGATGACGACCGCCCGCCCGCGGTCGAGCCCGTCGACCGCGGCGGCGGCGACGTCGGCCGCCGCCACCCACATGAAGCGGGGGAGGGCGCTCTCGGCCTCCGCGGGCTCGAAGCCGGCGGTGGCGGCGAAGTCGGTCTCGACCGGCCCCGGGCACAGCACGGTGACCGTGACGCCCGTGCCCTTGAGCTCGGCCCGCACGGCCTGGCTGTAGGCGAGCACGAACGCCTTGCTGGCCGCGTAGCCGGCCTGGCCGGGCAGGGGCTGGAAGGCCGCGGTCGAGGCGACGTTGAGCACCGCGCCGGCGCCGCGGGCGACCATGCCCGGCAGCACCAGGCTGCACAGGTGGACCACCGCCTCGACGTCGGTGCGGACCATGGTCAGCTCGGCGTCGGGGTCGTTGCGGTGCACCGGCCCGACGGTGCTGAGGCCGGCGTTGTTCACGAGGATCTGCGGGACGAGCCCCCGGGCGGCCACCTCGTCGACGACCTTGCGGCGGGCGGCCTCGTCGGTGAGGTCGGCGGCCACCACCTCGGCCCGGACGCCGTGGGCGCCCGCCAGGTCGTCGGCGAGCGCGCGCAGGCGGGCCTCCCGGCGGGCCACGAGCGTGAGCCCCTGGCCCCGTGCTGCGAGGCGGGTGGCGATCTCGCGGCCGATGCCGGCCGAGGCGCCGGTGACGATGGCCGTCGCGTCCGGCGACGGAGCGGGAAGGGTCATGCACCGATGGTAGGCCCGGCCCCGTGTGCCGGTCGCCGCGTCCCGCGGTGGCTCATACGAGGTCGAGCGGATAGTGAGCTCGCCAGGGCCTACGCGTGGGGATTTGGCATGGAAGCACCAGCTCCACAGCTCGGCCGACCGGCAACGCAGCACGGTGACACGCGCCGGCGTGACCTATCCGCTGAGGCTCATACGGTGGTTCACACGGTGATGAGGACCGCGGCCACCGCGGCGAGGCCGAGCCCGGCCCGCTGGACCGGGGCGAGGTGCTCGCCGAGGACGTAGCGGGCCAGCAGGACGGTGCCGGCGGGGTAGAGCGCGGTGAGCACCGCCACGACCGAGAGCAGGCCGTGGCCGACGGCCAGCAGGTAGAGGACGTTGGCTCCGGCGTCGAGCAGACCGCAGCCGACGGCGGCGCCGACGGCGGCGCGGGGCGGCGCGGTGGAGACGATCCCGGCGGCGCCGAGCAGGGTGAACAGCGAGACGGAGGCGAGCCGCGCCCCGACGAGGGGCCAGATCCCCGCGTTGTCGCCGGCGTGGCCGACGGCCACGAAGAACAGGCCGAAGGCCAGGCCCGCGGCGACGGCCAGGCCGACCGCCTCCAGTTGCCGCGCCCGGCCGGCGGGGCGGCCGTCCGCCGGTGTGGCCTCGCGGGAGACGAGCACGACGGCGCCGAGGGCGATGGCGATGCCGACGGCGGCCGCGGCCGACGGCCGCTCGCCCGCGCTGACGCCGGCCACCACGGGGACGGCGGCCGACAGCAGCGCGGCCACGGGGGCGACGACGCTCATCGAGCCGACGGCCAGGCCCCGGTAGAACAGGGCGACGCCACCGCCGCCGAGGAGCCCGGCCGCGGCGCCCACGGCCATGACGTGGGGGGTCGGCACGCCGCCGAGCAGGGGAGCGGCGGCGACGAGCATGCCCAGGCCCACGAGGTGCGACCAGAGCACGACGGCGCTGGCCGACTCGCGCCGGGCCGCGACTCCGCCGAGGAAGTCGCCGACGCCGTAGGCGACGGCGGCGCTGAGGGCGAAGATGGCGGCCATGGCTCGTCTCCAGGGTGCGGGAGCGTGGGTGGGTCGGGTCGGTCGTGCGGAAGACGAGGCACGCCGGCCCGACTGATCGGTGCAGTAGATCGACCGGTTGGTGC
>DASSGC010000731.1:0-2076 GCA_035693765.1 Acidimicrobiales bacterium | reverse complement strand
CCTTGCGCTTGGCCTTCACCGTCTCGCGGGAGATGATCCGCCCGCCGACCGCCGCCTGGATGGGCACGTCGAACATCTGCCGCGGGATCAGCTCCCGCAGCTTCTCCGCCATGCGCCGCCCGTAGTCGTACGCCTTGTCCTTGTGGATGATCGTGCTGAAGGCGTCGGCGGCCACGCCGTTGAGCAGGACGTCGACCTTGACGAGGTCGGAGCGGTCGTAGCCGGTGGGCTCGTAGTCGAGGCTGGCGTAGCCCTGGGTGCGTGACTTGAGCTGGTCGAAGAAGTCCCGCACCACCTCGGCCAGCGGCAACCGGTAGACGAGCTCGATGCGCTCCGGCGACAGGTACTCCAGCCTGGCCATCTCGCCCCGGCGTGCCTGGCACAGCTCCATGAGCGTGCCCGTGTAGTCGGTGGGCGTGAGGATCGTGCAGGTGAGGAACGGCTCCTCGATCCGGTCGATCGACGCCACCGGCGGCAGGGCCGACGGGTTGTCGATCTCGACCACCTCCCCGGTCACCGTGTGCACCTGGTAGGCGACGGAGGGGGCGGTGGCGATGAGGCTCAGGTCGAACTCGCGCTCCAGCCGCTCCCGCACGATCTCCATGTGGAGCAGGCCCAGGAACCCGCACCGGAAGCCGAACCCAAGGGCGCCGGAGGTCTCCGGTTCGTAGGTGAAGCTGGCGTCGTTGAGCCGCAGCTTCTCCAGCGCTTCGCGCAGGTCGCTGAACTGGTCGCCGTCGATCGGGTAGAGCCCGCAGAACACCATCGGCTTGGGGTCCTGGTAGCCGGACAGCGGCTCGGCCGCGGGACGGGAGGCCTCGGTCACCGTCTCGCCCGATCGGGCCTCGGCCACGTCCTTGATGCCGGCGATGAGGTAGCCGGTCTCGCCCGGCCCGAGCGACGCCACCGGCTCGTTGTCCGGCGTCCGCACGCCCACCTCGTCGGCGTCGTGCACGGCGCCGGCCTGCATGAACCGCAGCCTGCTGCCTGTCTTCAGGACACCGTTCACGACCCGCACCGACGACACGACGCCCCGGTAGGGGTCGTAGTGCGAGTCGAAGATCAGCGCCTGGAGCGGCGCCTCGACATCGCCCTGCGGCGGCGGCACCCGCTCGATCACGGCGTCGAGCAGGTCGCTCACACCCTCGCCGGTCTTGGCGCTGATGCGGAGGATCTCCTCGGCCGGGATGCCGAGCACCTTTTCGATCTCCGCCGCGTACCGGTCGGGATCGGCCGCCGGCAGGTCGATCTTGTTCAGGGCGGCGACGATCTCGAGGTCGTTCTCCAGCGCCAGGTAGCAGTTGGCCAGCGTCTGGGCCTCGATGCCCTGGGCGGCGTCGACCACCAGGATCACGCCCTCGCAGGCGGCCAGCGATCGCGACACCTCGTAGCCGAAGTCGACGTGACCGGGCGTGTCGATCAGGTCGATGACGTGGTCGCGGTAGCCGAGGCGGACCGACTGGAGCTTGATGGTGATGCCCCGCTCGCGCTCGAGGTCCATCGAGTCGAGGTACTGGGCCCGCATGTCGCGGGGGTCGACCGCGCCCGTCAGCTCGAGCAGGCGGTCGGCGAGCGTCGACTTGCCGTGGTCGATGTGGGCGATGATCGAGACGTTGCGGATGCGGGCGAGGTCCATAGGGGGCAACGCACGAGTGTAGGGGCTGGTCCCGAGGCCGCCCCGGGTGAGGCGAAGGTGACAGGCCGGCGGCGGCGCCGCTATCCTGTCCCGGCTGTTTTCGTTGAGGAGAAGCCCGCGTGGCGAACATCAAGAGCCAGATCAAGCGCAACCGCCAGAACCTCGTGCGCCAGGAGCGCAACAAGGCGGTCCGCTCCGAGCTCAAGACCCGGACCAAGGCGGCGGTCGCCGCCGCCGAGACCGGCGCGGACGACGCCGAGGAGCGGCTGCGCCTCGCCGTCAAGCGCATCGACATGGCGGCCGCCAGGGGCGTCATCCACAAGAACCAGGCCGCCCGGCGCAAGTCGCGCCTGGTCGCGAAGGTCAACAAGTCCGCCGCCAGCGCCTGAGACGAGCGGCCCACCGCGGGCCCCGTCCGCCGCTCACCATCGATGCCGGGC
>DASSGC010000730.1:0-3525 GCA_035693765.1 Acidimicrobiales bacterium | reverse complement strand
GTGCTGTGCACGACCGAGGCGGAGACCGGCTGGTCGCGGGCGAGTCTGCCTCGCCAGGTTCGGGTGCGGTTCCACACCAGGAACGCTTCGATGTGGTGGCGTTCGAGCTGTCGGAGCGAGCTCACCTCGGGGCACCGTGCGCCGAGGAACTCCCCGAAGGGGATGAGGTCGTTGACGAGGCCATCGACCGACGAGCGCGACAGCACGGCCGAGCGAGCCTGCACGTAGCGGGCCATCGCCTTGCGGATGTCGGCGTCGGGAACGACAGCGAGCCGCTCCTCGACCGACGCCGGGGTCGGGCCTCGCTTGGGCGGTGCGGGAAGCTGGCCGCACTCGAACAGGAGCTGACGGAGCCCGAACAGTCGACCGTGCCACTGTTTGCGTGTCGTCGCGGTGGCGCTGGTGACCTGCCCGAGCGACGCCTCGAACCTGTCGAGGACCTCAGCTGTGAGCCCGGGGATCGGTGTCGCTGACCACGCGATCACCGCTGGGACGAACTGGTCGATGACGCTGCGGGACCAGTAGTAGCTCCACCCGAGTCGGCGGGCGTGCTCCCAGAGACGGTCGAAGTCCTCGGGCCATAGTTGGCGGACCGTGGCGCTCATGCCGCCCAGGTCCTTGATGGCGAGCAGGTCCAGATCCACGTGCACCCGTCCGCACAGCGCGGCCCACGACACCAGTGGCCAGGCCTTGATGCGACGGAGGTCGGCCAGCCGGGTTCGGGTTGGGCGGGCCATCCACTCGTCGAGATCGGGATGCTCGGCGAGGAACAGGCGCGCCAGCCGCAGACGGTCACGCAGGCCTCGGTCTGCGAGTCCGAGGCGGTGACAGAACTCGGCGTAGGCCTCGATCAGGGGGTGGTCGTCATCGGTGGCCCACCGAGCAACCGCGGCGGTCATCGCCCGATCAGCGCCCGAGCCGCCGCGTACTCGGCGGCAAGATGTTCATCGGACAGATGCACGTACCCGGCCGTGGTTTCGGGGCTGGCGTGACCCATCAGGTCGCGCAGGACCAACAGGTCGATCCCGGCAGCCGCCAACTCGGTTCCGTAGGTGTGACGTAGCCGATGGGGTCGAACTCTCAACGCCCCCGAGGTGGCACGGTGATAGCGGAACGCGCTGCGCATTCCTGCCTCGGTCATCGCTCGCCCGGTCGTTGGACCGTGCAGCACCACGAAACACTCCGGGGTCGACAGGCCCGGCGGACGTTCGAGGCGCAGATAGGCGGCCAGCTCGGCGAAGAACGCCCGATCGACGGGCACCGTGCGGTCCCGGCCACCCTTGCCCACGACCCGCACTCGTCGACGACCCTGATCAACATCGACCAGGAGCAACGAGCGGACCTCAGCGGCGCGCAGACCGCCGAACACCATCAACAGCACGATCGCGCGGTCCCGGTGTGTGCCCAGATCAGCCAGAAATGCTGACACGTCGGCCGGCTCGACCGACTCGGGCAGGCGCCGCTGCTGGCGCACCAGCCGCCCGCCCTGGCGGGGGCGGCCCGGCCCAAGGTGACCGAGGGCACCACGTGCCTTCGGCCGCAAGCCCTGGCCTCGGCGAGGCGCTGGCACCGGGTTGTCCTCGCGCGCCCCCGACAGCACCTGATGCTCGAAGAACGCTCGCGCCGCGGCCGCTCGACGATTCACCGACGCCGGCGACGATCCCCGCCCAGCGTTGATCGCCACCACCTTCTGCCGCCCCGGTCGGCGCACCGACTGCCAGTCGATCCAGTCGAACACGTCGGTCGGCACCACCTCGGCGACGTCGATGCCGCGCTCGATCAGGAACCGAGCGAAGTTCAGCAAGTCGAACGCGTAGGCCCGCACCGTCGCCGGGGAGAACGCCCGGGACTCCAGGTGGGCCAAGAACGCGTTCGCCGCATCGACCCCGACCCAGGAGCCCTCGAGTCGATGCGAGCCGGCCCGATGCACCACGGCCACCGGCGTGGCTGGCAACCTCATCGCTCTGCCCCGTCGAACAGTCGCTCGCCGTCGTTGCCGAGCAGAAACGCGAACCGCGACAGATCAGTTCGGAGATCCTCGATGTCGTAGCCGGCGTTGCCCACGAAGCGACTGAACGCACCGGCGAGATGGTCACCCTCTCGAGCGAGCCAGCCGGCCAGAAACTCCAGTAGCTCGCCAAGCTCCACCGCGTCACCCGCATCGAGACACACCGGCTGCACCGTCACGACCCACCTCCCGAGTCGTGTCCAGGTTCAGGATGAACCCGAGCCACTCCCAGCTGGTGGACCCTCAGGCCGCCTCGGCGCGCCGAGCCTCCTCTGGCCGGTTAACCAATATGAAGTTGGAGTGGCGGATGCGACGCCAGTGCTCGGCCGGGAACCGCAGGTGCACGGTGAGCGACGCCAGGTCGTCGGTGACGCACGCGACGGCCGACGGGTAGCGGGCCTTCCACTTCGCGGCGAACTCGGCCGCCTGCCGGTTGGCCACCGCGATCGCGGCGTCGCCGGGCTCGGCGTCGCCGACATCGAAGATGGCCCAGAAGTCGGCCTTCACCTCGTCCTGGTCGTGAGCCGACACCTTCGCGATCACGTTGCGCGCTCGGTGAACGAGACAGCGCTGGCGCAGGCTGTTGGGGAAGGCCCGGTCGAACGCGCCGGTGAGGCCGGGAGCGCCGTCGCTTATGCCCAGCAGCGGTGCCCGCAGGCCACGACCCTTGAGGTCGGCGAGGAAGTCATCCCACGCGTCGGTCGACTCCGACGCCGCTGGGGCCAAGCCCACGAACACGGGGTGGCCGTCGGTGTCGATGCCCCACGCGGCCAGCACCGGCTCGGCCGGGGCGCCGGCGTGCATGCGGAAGTGGGAGCCGTCCAGGAACAGGTAATCGAGCCGCACGCCCGACAGGTCCCGAGTGCACCACGCCGCGAACTCGTCGCGGATGCGCTGACAGATCCGGCTCACCGTCGACTTCGACAGCGCCGCTTCAGGGCCGAGCACCTCGGCCAGGGCGGCCTCGATGTCACGGTCAGACAGGCCACGCACCCAGCCCGAGATGACCAGCGACTCCAACGCGTTGGTGCGGGTCACACCGGCACCGAACAGCCGGGAGCAGAACGCCTCATCCGCGCCGCGCAGCTTCGGGCGTTGCAGCTCCACGGGCCCCATCGTGGTCTTCACCGCCGTGGGCGGCTGGAAGCCGTTACGGCTGCCCGGCCGGTCCTCGTCGTCGCGCCGCTCGTAGCGGGCCCGGCCAAGGAACTCGTCGACCTCCGCCTCGATGGCGCTCTGCATCATCAGCCGCACCGTCAGCCGGGCGACGTCCTCGAGGACCGAAGCCAGGTCACGCTCCGACGCGAACAACACGTCGATCTCGGCGCGGATGCGCTCAGTGGGAGATACTCGTTTCGACACGGGTGTAGGTCCTTTCGTGAGTCGGAAGCTCTTCGAAGGAACCTACGCCCGTCGTCATTTACACCAGCGGAGGGACGCCACCCGAGACATGCTCTACCTCACCAAGAAGGTGCAGTAGCTCGCCGCTAGCACCATGGCGCTGAACCTGTCGACGG
>DASSGC010000729.1:0-7265 GCA_035693765.1 Acidimicrobiales bacterium | reverse complement strand
GAACGCACCTGTCATGGGCCGGCCGCGTCGAGGGCTTCGAAGACGCCTACGCACGCGCCAGGGATCACCGGGTGAGACGTGGCCTCCGCGAGCCGACCGGCACGGACGTGTGAGTTGCGCACACTGACAACCGCTCCCTCGTGTCCTGAAAGGGGTCTTCGGCTTTGTCCGCGTGGTCTGTGTTCCTGAAGGCGGCGACGACGTCGCCGAGCGCGGCGACCAGAGCGCGGACCTCCTCGCGGCTGAGTTGCCGGTCGGGCGGTGCGGCTTCCTCCCGACGTCGTCCGACGGGTGATCGCGGGGTGGCCGCCGGTCGCCTCGCCACCCGCGTCTACGGTGATGCCGGTGAAGATCTTGCAGATCGCACCTGCCCTGCACGGCGCCAAGTTGCAGACGTCGCAGGGTACTTACCCTGTCGTCGTCTGGGCCCTTGTCGAGAACGACGACGGCAGTCACAGTGTGGTCGGGCTCGCTGTCGGCGGTGCGGGCGACCGATCCCTCATCGGACCTGATCCAGAAACCTTCCAGTCCTACAGCCAGACTGGTTGAGAGGATGATCGATCCAGGCGTTTCCTGTCGCGTTGTACGTGGCCGGGCTGCAATCCCGACTGGAGAAGGGCCGGAGTTCGACAGTTCGGGTGTGATTTCAGGGGTGTGGAGGCGCGAATGTGCTGGTCAGCGAGTTGTGGCTGAGCAAATGGGTTCGGCTGCCTAGGTAAGTCATTCTGGCAGGATCCGCGTTTGTGCCTGGGTGTTCGTGGTAGTAGTTGGGCATGTACCTGCGGACGATTACGTCGAGGCCCCGCAAGGACGGGTCGCGAGTCCGGTACCTGCAGCTGGCCCACAACGAGTGGGATCCCGAGGCGGGCCAGTCGAGGGCCAAGGTGATCCATAGCTTCGGCCGGGAGGATCAGGTTGACCGGGACGCGCTGGCCCGGCTGGTGCGGTCGATCTCGCGGGTGCTCGAGCCCGAACAGCAGCTGGCTGCCCAGGCTGGCGAGGAGCTGTCCTTCGTCGGCTCCGCGCCGCTGGGAGGGGCGTGGGTCCTTGATGGCGTGTGGCGGCAGCTCGGCATCGATGAGACGCTGCGGGGGCTGCTGGCCGAGCGGCGCATCGATGTCCGGGCCGAGCGGCTGGTGCTCGCCATGATCGCCAACCGGGCCTTGGCGGCGTCATCGAAGCGGGCTTGTGCCGGCTGGGTCGACGCCGATGTGGTCATCCCCGGTCTCGGCGGCCTCGGTGATGACCCTCAGCCGTTGTACCGGGCCATGGACTGGCTGCTGGAGGTCGAGGCCGACCTGGCCGAGGCCGTGTACTGGGCGACGGCGGATCTGTTGAACCTGGAGGTGGACCTGTTGTTCTTCGACACCACCTCCACCTACTTCGAGACCGAGAACGCTGACGAGCCCGCCCCCGGCGCCACGGTCGGGTTCCGCACCTGGGGCAAGTCCAAGGACCACCGGAGCGATCTGCCCCAGGTGGTCATCGGGATGGCCGTTACCCGAGGTGGGATCCCGGTGCGGGTGTGGTGCTGGCCCGGCAACACCAACGATTCAGCCCTGATCCGTCAGGTCAAAGACGACCTGCGGGCCTGGAAGCTGACCCGGGTGGTGTGGGTCGGTGACCGCGGGTTCACCTCAGCGGAGAACCGCCGCTACCTGCAACGTGCCGGGGGCCACTACATCCTGGGCGAGAAGCTGCGCGGCGGCACCCCTGAAGCCGACGCCGCCCTGTCCCGCCAGGGCCGCTACCAGACCGTCGCCGACAACCTGCAGGTCAAAGAGGTGGTCATCGACGACGCCACCATGCGGGACCGGTTCGTGATCTGCCGCAACCCCGAAGCCGCCGAGCGGGACCGCATCATCCGGGACCAGCTCGTCGACCAGCTCACCGAACGGATCGACGGCAGCGACCGCCTCACCGCCCAGAAACGGACCGCGCTGGCGGCTGGTCTGCCGGCGGGGTTGCGCCGGTTCCTGCGCACCACCCCGGCCGGCAAGCTCCGCGTCGACCGCGCCGCCGTGGCCGCCGAGCAACGCCTGGACGGCAAGTTCTTGTTGCGCACCTCCGATCCCAGCCTGTCTGCCGAAGACGTCGCCCTGGGCTACAAGCAGCTCCTCGAAGTCGAACGCGGCTGGCGGGACATGAAGTCCACCCTGGACCTGCGCCCCATCTACCACCGACTCGAGGACCCCATCCGCGCCCACGTGCTGCTGTGCTGGCTCGCACTACTGCTGATCCGCATCACCGAAACCCGCACGGGTGACACCTGGGCCAACGCCCGCCGCGAGCTGCAGCGCCTGCACCTGGGCACCTTCACCGGCCCCGCCGGGACTGTCCGCCAACGCACCGAAACCACCCACGCCCAGCGGGCCATCTTCGGCGCCCTCGGCATCGACGAACCCCCCAAGTTCTTCGACATCACCCCCAGCGCCTAGGCACTACACCTCCCCGGACCGACCAGCACGAACATGCTGGTCAACACCCATTTTTCGACCTAGACGCGCCAACGAACTGTCGAACCCGGGAAGACGACGACCGTGGAGTGCCTCCAGGGGCTGCGCCGACCGGACCGGGGCCGAATGCGGGTGCTGGGCCTGGATCCGCGGACCGCCCGCTCGCAGCTGCGGTCCCTGGTCGGCAGCCAACTGCAGGCGTCGGCGCTGCCCGATCGGCTGCGGGTGGAGGAGGCCGTGCGGCTCTTCGGTGACGGCGATCGACGCTCGGCCGACCGGCTTCTGGACACGTGGCATCTTGCCACGTTGGGGCGTTCGAGCTTCGCGTCGCTGTCGGGAGGCCAACGCCAGCGTCTCTTCATCGCCCTGGCACTGCTCAACCAGCCCCGTGTGGTGTTCTTCGACGAGCTCACCCAGGGCCTCGACCCCCTGGCCCGCGGCGACGTGTGGGGCGCCATCCGCGACGTCCGCGATCACGGCACCACCGTGGTGCTGGTCACCCACTTCATGGACGAGGCCGAAGCCCTGTGCGACCGGGTGGCGGTCATGCGCGCGGGTCGCATCGTCGATGCTGGCACCCCGGTCGACCTGATCTCTCGCCACGCCCGCTCGACCACCGTCACCTTCACGCCGCCGGTGTCGTTCGACCCGACCGCCGTGGCGGCCCTGCCCGGTGTCGACGGGGTGGAGCGCCACGGCGAACGGATCCGGGTCATCGGCACCAACCAGCTGATCGCGCCGGTGTGCGCCTCCGTGCTGGGCGACGACCACCTCGGGCCTCCCGACCTGCGGGTCCACCACCCCGACCTCGAGGACGCCCTCATCGCCCTGATCAGCGACACCGGCACGGCCCGCGCGTCCGACGCGGCCCCGGGCCGCATCCCCCAAGGAGTCTCGTGATGCGTTCGCTGCTGCGCCTGGCTGGGGCCGAGATGAAGCTGTTCGTGCGCGAGCCCATGGTGCTCACCTTCGTGTTCGCGTTCCCCGTCCTCACCGTGCTCATACTCGGCGGGGTCTTCGACGACGACGACCCCAACTTCGAGGGCGCCCTGCCCTCGGACTACTACCTCGCCGCGTACATCGGCGTGGTCATCGCCGCCATCGGCCTCGTCATGCTGCCCGTGCACCTGGCCTCCTACCGGGAACGGGGGGTGCTACGCCGCTTCGACGTCAGCCGCTACCCCCGCTGGGCGCTCCCCGCCGCCTGGATCCTCGTGGCCATTGTCTTCACCCTCGTCGCCGTCACCGTCCTGCTGGTGACCGGCTACTTGGTCTACGGCCTACCGGAACCCGACGACCTGGATGGCGTGGTCGTCGGCACGCTCCTCGGAGCCTTCGCCTTCATCAGCATCGGCATCGCCCTGGGCATGGCCCTGCCCAGCGCCCGCTCCGCCCAGGGCCTCGGAATGCTGCTCTTCTTCCCCTTCTTCCTGCTCGGCGGCGCCGGCCCACCCCCCGACGCCATGGGCGACCCGATGAGCACCATCGCCAACGCGGTGCCACTCACCCACGTGGTCCGGTCCATCCAAGAACCCTGGCTCGACCTCGGCAACCCCACCAGCCACCTCGCCGTGCTGGCCGCCCTGGCCGTGCTGGCCACCGCCAGTTGGGTGACGCTGAGCACCCGGACCGCAGACTGACCCGCCCAGACGGCCCCGCCGTCGAGAGGAAACGACACCCGAACGACAGCAGGAACGATGCCCCAGTCGAACGAGACCCGCGAACACCACACGCCTACACCCGGCCCAGAAACACAGCACCTGATCGCCTCGTGGCCGGCAACCCCGTGCGAGCGCCAGCGTGTATGCGCCCGTTACGCCGCGGTCCGACCCTGGGAGGAGGAGGTCTCTACCTGGCGGAGGAGCGCACGAAGCGACCGAGCGGTGATGTGCTCAGGCCCGCGATCTCGATGACGCCGATATGGGACCGCGCCCTATCTCACTCGTGCCTCCGCGGCCGTCGTCGGCGACATCGTCGGGCTGGGACCGCACACCTTTGCCACCGACCTGCAGTTCGCGCCCAAGTCGGGGGGACCGCGGCCCTGTTGTGCGCGGCCGCGTGGGTGCAGGCGGGCAAGGCCCCGGCGGCCCTGGCGGTAGGTGCGGACACGCTCGGCGTGCACGCGTCCCCTGGGTGATCCCCTCGAGTACACGGCGGGCTCGGGTGCGGCGGCGGTCCTGGTGACCACCGACCCAAAGAACGTGGCCGAGGCAATCGCACGCCCCGAGGACCCCGGGTTCCGCAGTTGATGGGCACATGAAGCGGGTTGTGGGCGCGAAGGTGCTGGTCAGGGGGTTGCCGGTGCCGTAGATCGCCCGTTCTGCGTGGGCACACGACTTCAGTGTTGTGTTTGCGTTTGCCTGCGTGTTCGGGTGATGGTGTGGGCATGTACTTGCGGACGACGCAGCGGCGGAACCGAGACGGGTCGGTGGTCCGCTACGTGCAGGTCGCGCACAACCGGCGGGTCGAGGGGGTCACCCAGGCGCAGGTGCTGGTGAACCTGGGCCGTGAGGAGGGCCTCGATGTCGACGGGCTGCGCCGGCTGGTGGGTTCGATCAACCGCTACCTGGGTGAACCGGAGGCAGCTACCGGCGATGTGGTCGAGGTCGCCGGCGACGGGCTCACCGTGGTCGAGTCCCGGCCCGCCGGCGCAGCGTGGCTGCTGGACGGGCTGTGGCGTCAGCTCGGCGTCGACCAGGCTCTCGCGAAGGTGCTGGGCCGGCGCCGGTTCACCACCGACCTAGAGCGGGTGCTGTTCGCGTTGGTGGCCAACCGGGCCATCGACCCGATGTCGAAGCTCGCGACCGCCGAGTGGGCCAGCCGCGATGTCGCTCTGCCGGGCCTGGAGGCGATGGACGAGGACCAGGCGTATCGGGCGATGGACCTGCTCGTCGCCGCGGACGTGCAGGCCGAGGTGCAAGAAGCGGTGTTCTTCGCTGTCGCCGACCTTCTCAACTTGGAGGTCGACCTGTTGTTCTTCGACACGACCTCGACCTACTTCGAACGCGACAGCGAGGAAGACGACGGCGAGGGCGGCGGGTTCCGGCGTTACGGTCACTCCAAGGACCACCGCCCGCATCTGCCCCAGATCGTCATCGGCCTGGCCGTCACGAGGGAGGGGATCCCGGTGCGGGTGTGGTGCTGGCCGGGTAACACCAACGACCAGGCCATCCTCCCCGAGGTCAAAGACGGGCTGCGGGGCTGGCGGCTCGGGCGGGTCGTCACCGTGGTCGACCGCGGGTTCTCCTCGGATGCGAACCTGGCGTACCTGCGCCGCGCCGGTGGGCACTGGATCGCCGGGGAGCGCATGCGTGACGGCTCCGCCGACGCCCAAGAGGCGTTGTCCCGCCAGGGCCGCTATCAGACCGTGCGTGACAACCTGCGGGTCAAGGAAGTCCGGCTGGAGCGCACCCCGGATCGCCGTTGGATCGTGTGCCACAACCCCGGCGAGGCCGAACGGGACAAGGCCCAGCGCGACGCCACCGTGGCCCGCCTCGAAGCCGAGCTCGCAGCCATCAAGACCGCGCGGGCCCGCGACGCCGCCCGCGCCCGCAAGACCGGCAAGAAGATCAGCGACGACGCGCACCGCCGAGCCGAGTGCGCCCTACGCGATCACCCCACCCTCGGCCGCTACCTCCGCCAGAGCGCCACCGGGCGGCTCCAGATCAACCGGGCTGCGATCCGCGGCGAGGAACGCCTCGACGGCAAGTACCTGCTGTCCACCAGCGAGCCCGACCTGTCCGCCGAGGACGTCGCGCTCGGCTACAAGAACCTGCTCGAGGCCGAACGCGGCTTCCGGGATCTCAAGTCCACCCTCGAGCTCCGGCCCGTGTTCCACCGGCTCGAACCCCGCATCCGCGCCCATGTGCTGTTGTGCTGGCTCGCCCTGCTGCTCGTCCGGGTCGCCGAACGCCGCTGTGGCACCACCTGGCGGCGCATCACCACCGAGTTGGGCCGCACCCACGCCGTCACCCTCACCGGCACCGCCGGCACCGTCGTCCAAACCACCCCACCCAGCCACACCGCCACGGGCTTTCTCGCCGCCTGCGGCATCGATCCGCCACCCCGGATCACCCACCTCCACCCCACCTGACCAGGCACAACACGCTCAGCCGGCTCTGCCGCGCCCGTGGACACACGCGGCACAAGCGCACAAGCAGCGTCCCCGCAGGTCAACCCCCACATCCAGGCTGTCGTGCCACCACGAACTGCGGAACTCGGGAGGACGACCTCACTAGTGGGCGCTGGTCACGCCGATATCGCCGGCTCACAACGATCGACGCGCTCGACCTTGGCTACCGGCTTGTGATCGGGTACCGATGAGCCTCAGCGACACGGGCAGCCGGCCCTCGAACGCGGGGGTGCCTGCGCTCAATACTCCGGCGACGATCATGGCGCGGACCTCGCCCCGGGGATCGCCGGCGTCGAGCAGGCCGACCAGTCGGGCGCGGCCCCGCTGGTCGAGGCGTTCATCCGCGAGGGTCAGCAGCCGGGCCCGGTAGAGCGGATCGTGCTTGTGGCCCCGGTGGCCCATGGTCTCGTTCTGGACCCGGCGCCGGCACTCGTCCAGCTTCGAGTTCGCCAGCTTGACCAGGTTAACGGGTCCGCGACCTGGACCGCCGCGGGGACCATCGTGTCGAACACCTTGCGGTACGAGCCCGACAGGTCGAGGGTGGCGAACTCGATGGCGTCCAGCCGGTCCTGGCCCCGCTGGGCGAGCCAGCGGCACGGCTCGGCGGCGGTGCGACCCTCGACGACATCGAGCAGGCGGCCACGACGCACATCCACGATCGAGGTCGACCAGGCCTG
>DASSGC010000728.1:0-4577 GCA_035693765.1 Acidimicrobiales bacterium | reverse complement strand
GCCGCCGCCGACGCCGTCACCGCCCTCACGCAGGCGCTCGACGCGATCGCGCCGGGGGCGGTCTACGCCGACCTGGCCACCGCGCCGCCCGGGCTGAAGCGGCGCCTCGCCGCCGTGGCGCAGGGAGCCGGCCTCGGCTTCGCCGACGTCGCCCTCATGGCCCCGGTGCCCGGTACCGGTCTGCGCACCCCCGCGCTCGCGTCGGGGCCGGCGGCCCGGGCCGTCGTCGCCGCCCTGGCGCCGCTCGGCATGCCGGTCGAGCACGCCGGCGACGAGCCCGGCGGGGCGGCCACCCGCAAGCTGCTCCGCAGCGTCGTGATGAAGGGCCTGGCGGCGGTGGTCGTCGAGTCGATGCGCGCCGCCGAGGCCGCCGGGTTGGCCCGCGAGACGTGGGACAACATCGTCGGCCAGGTGGCCGCGGCCGACGAGGCGCTCATCCGCCGGCTGGTGACCGGCACGGCCCGGCACGCCGAGCGCCGGGCCCACGAGATGGCGGCGGCCACCGCGCTGCTGTCCGAGCTGGGGGTCGAGCCGACGATGACCGGCGCCACCACCGCGCAGCTGCGCCGCGTCGCATCCGATCCGTCCCTGGTGCCCGAGCTCCCGGACTGACCGGCTCACCCGCGAGCCCGGCAGGCAGCACGGCAACGGTGCCCCGAGACGGCGGGTCCATCGCGCCGGCTGTGCGACGGCGCGGGCGCGTCACGAGCGGGTGTCGAACGCCTCCCACTGGCGCAGCACGTCGCTGACCGACGCCAGGTGGGCGCGCATCGCCGCCTCGGCGGCCGGCCCGTCCCCCGCCGTCACGGCCTCCACGATGGCGCGGTGCTGGGCCAGCGACTCGGCCGCCCGACCCGGCATGAACGCCAGCCGGAACTGGTGGTGGGCGGCGCGGTTGCGGAGGTTGGCCACGAGGTCGTCGGCCACCCGGTGGTGGGCGATGCGGCGCACCGCCGCGTGCAGGGCCTGGTTGAGCTTCGAGTAGGCGAGCTTGTCGTCCTTGTCGACCGCCTCGACCATCCGGTCGATCAGCTCGCGCAGCTCGTCCCGCTCGGCCTCGGTCGCCCGCTCGGCCGCCAGCCGGGCGACGAGCCCCTCCAGGGCGGCGCGTGCCTCGGTGATCTCGACCGCCTCGGCGACGCTGATGCGGCGCACCGTGGCCCCCCGGTTCGCCTCGCGCCGCACCAGGCCCTCCGCGTCGAGCTCGACGAGCGCGGCGCGGATGGCCGCCCGCCCGACCCGGTAGCGCTCGGCGAGCTGCAGCTCGATCAGCCGCTCTCCGGGCGGGAACGTGCCCTCGAGGATGTCGTCCCTCAACTGATCGGCTACGGGGGCTGCGATGACCATGATCTCGTCAGTCTTCCAACTGGGCGGCACGCGGGAGCGGATCGGCGGCCGCGGGTCCGCTCACCGGAACCGGATGACGGGGCGGATCGTCAACAGTATTGTGCACAAAACAGCGTAGAGGAGGGGCATGGCACAGCGCACCAACGTCGTCCTGGCGGGCGAGGGCGCGATCGCCCGCAGGCACGTCGCCGCCCTCCGCCGCGTGGACGGCGTCGAGATCGTCGGAGTCGCCGGGGGCGCCGCCGCAGGGACCGCCGCCTTCGCCGCCGAGCTCGGCATCCCGCGCCACGGCCTCGACCTCGGCGACATGCTCGACGACCCGGACGTCGACGCGGCCGTCCTGGCCACCCCCACGCCCCTGCACGCGGCGCAGGCGATCCAGGTGATGGAGGCCGGCAAGCACGTCCTCGTCGAGATCCCGATGGCCGACAGCCTGGCCGGCGCCGAGGCGGTCGTCGCCGCCCAGCAGCGCACCGGCGTCACCGCCATGGTGTGCCACACCCGCCGGTTCAACCCGGGCCACCAGTGGGTCCACCGCCGGATCGTCGCCGGCGAGCTCACGCTGCAGCACCTGGTCGCCTCGACGCTCTTCTTCCGCCGCGAGAACACCAACGCGCGGGGCGAGCCCCGCACCTGGACCGACCACCTGCTCTGGCACCACGCGTGCCATACGGTCGACCTGTTCCTCCACCAGACCGGCGAGGTGCCGGCCGCGGCCTGGGCCCAGCAGGGCCCGCCCCACCCCGAGCTGGGCATCGCCATGGACATGACCGTCGGCCTGCGCTCGCCGTCGGGGGCGCTGTGCACGCTGGCCCTGTCGTTCAACAACGACGGACCGCTGGGCACCACGTTCCGCTACATCGGCGACACGGGCACCTACCTGGCCCGCGACGACGACCTGGTCGACGGGTACGACAAGCCCGTCGACGTGTCCGGCGCCGCCGCGTCCACCGACGGCATCGAGAACCAGGACCGCGAGTTCGTCGAGGCCGTGCGTGAGGGCCGCGAGCCGGCCGCCGGCGTCGCCGCCTGCCTGCCGACGATGCAGGTGCTCGACCGCCTCCGGCAGGCGCTGTGAGCGCACCGGGTGGGGTACCGGCCCGCGTTCCCGTCGTCATCGTCGGCGGCGGCCCGGCGGGGCTGCTGCTCGCCCGGCTGCTCCGGCTGGCCGGCGTCGACTCGGTCGTCCTGGAACGGCAGACCCGAGCCCACGTCCTGGCCCGCGTCCGCGCCGGGGTGCTCGAGTGGGGCACGGTCGAGACCCTGCGGGCGGCGGGCGTGGGCGGGCGCATGGACCGCGAGGGCACCGTCCACGACGGGGTGGGCTTCAGCTTCTCCGGCCGCCACGTGCGGGTCGACTTCTCGGGCCTCACCGGCAAGGGCGTCATGGTCTACGGCCAGACCGAGGTCACCAAGGACCTCTACGCCGGCGTCGACGAGGCCGGGACGCCCGTGTTCGACCGCGCCGCGGACGTGGCCGTCCACGACGTCACGGGACCGTCGCCCTACGTCACCTTCGTCAGGGACGGCGCCGACCACCGCGTCGACTGCGAGTACGTGGCCGGGTGCGACGGCTCCCACGGGGTGAGCCGCACGCTCGTCCCGCCCGCGCGGGCCCGCACCTACGAGCGCACCTACCCCTTCGGGTGGGTGGGCGTCCTGTCCGAGACGCCCCCGGTCGACAGGGAGCTCATCTACGCCCACAGCGAGCGTGGCTTCGCCCTGTGCTCCATGCGCCACGCCATGCTGAGCCGCTACTACGTCCAGTGCGACAGCCGCGACACCGTCGACGACTGGCCGGACGGCCGGTTCTGGGACGAGCTGCGCCGCCGCCTGCCCGGCGAGGTGGCCGGCCGCCTCGTCACCGGCCCGTCGGTCGAGAAGTCGGTCACGCCGCTGCGCAGCTTCGTGGCCGAGCCGCTGCGGCACGGCCGCCTGTTCCTCGCCGGCGATGCGGGCCACATCGTGCCCCCGACGGGCGCCAAGGGCCTCAACCTCGCCGTGTCGGACGTCTGCTACCTGGCCGCTGCGCTCGCCGACGCCGTGCACGGGCGCACCACGGCCGGCCTCGACGGCTACTCCGAGCGTGCGCTGGCGCGGGTGTGGAAGGCCGTGCGGTTCTCGTGGTGGCTGACCACGCTGATGCACCGCTTCTCCGGGAGCAGCGGGTTCGACCGCCGCATCCAGGAGGCCGAGCTCGACTACCTCGCCGGATCGGAGGCCGCCCAGCGGTCGCTCGCCGAGAACTACGTGGGGCTCCCGCTCTAGTGGTGGCCTACGCCGTCAAGACGCCGCCGCAGCACGGCTCGTGGCCCGAGATCCTCGACCTCTGGCGCGCCGCCGACGACATCGACGTGTTCGAGTCGGCCTGGACGATGGACCACTTCTACCCGCTCACACCGCCTCTCGACGGCCCCGAGCTGGAGAGCTGGACGATGCTCGGGGCGCTGGCCCAGGCCACCCGTCGCCTCCGCCTGGGCTGCATGGTCAACGGCATGCACCTGCGCCATCCGGCGGTCACCGCCAACATGGCGGCGACGCTCGACCACATCGCGGGCGGCCGGTTCGACCTGGGGCTGGGCGCCGGCTGGTTCGAGCCCGAGGCCGAGGCCTACGGCATCCCGCTCGGCACGCTGACCGAGCGGTTCGACCGCTTCGACGAGGGCGTCGAGGTCATCGTGTCGCTGCTCACCCGGGACGTGACGACGTTCGCCGGCCGCTACTACCGGCTGACCGGCGCGCGCTGCGAGCCCAAGCCGGTCCAGGACCGCATCCCCATCGTGATCGGGGGCCGGGGGCCCCGCCGGACGCTGCGCACGGTGGCGCGGTGGGCCGACCACTGGGACGTCACGCGCCCGGACGACCCGGCGGCCTGGGCGCGCCTCGACGCCGTGCTGCGCGACCACTGCGCGGCCGTCGGGCGCGACCCGGACGAGATCCGCCGCTCGGTGCACCTGTGGTGGGCGGCGGACGACGACCCGGCCGCGCTGGCCGGCACCGCGGCGGGCTTCGCCGCCGCGGGCGTCGACCTCGTGATCTTCTCGATGCGGGGACCGTACGACGCCCGACTGCTCGAGCCGCTGGCCACCGCGCTATCAGGATGATCGCCGGCCGTCACCGCCCAGCGCGGTGGCGGCCGAACGAAAGCAACCAACGACAACAGGGGGGAAGGACATGAGGGTCCGATCAGCTCTGCGGGCGATCGCGCTCGGCGGGGCGATGGTGCTGCT
>DASSGC010000727.1:0-6453 GCA_035693765.1 Acidimicrobiales bacterium | reverse complement strand
GGGGTGCCCAGGGAACGGCGTGGCCGGTGTGCGTCGTGCGGTGCCGGGCTCCGACGTCAGGGTCGTCGCCGACGTCGCCCGCCTGGTCGGAGGGGGTCAGGCGGCGCCGTCGGTGCGCGCCGTCGCGGCCGCCCACGGGTCGGCACCCGGGCCCGTCGCGGGCGAGGGCCCGGTGCCCGGGTTCCCCGCCGTGATCGTCTCGGCCGGGACCGTGCGGCTCGAACGCAGCTTCTCCCCGGTGGCTCGCGCGGCATCGGCGACCATGTCGGCCACGACCGGGGCCGCCTTGGTGCGGGCGACCTCCTTGGCGCTGGCGACCTGCTTCTGCACCGGTCCCGAGTTCCACACCCTGCCCGAGGTCCGGCGAATCTGCTCGTAGCGCTGCCTGCCCGCCCGGGACCCCAGGACGTAGCCGGCGGCCAGGCCCGCGATGAAGGTGAGCTTCGCCATGGGTGGCTCCTTTCGTCGGCCTCCGACCCTACCCGCCGGGAGCCGCAGGTATGCCGTGCGCTCACGGCATACCCTTGACCTCGCCCGGACCACGGCCCGGGCGAGGAGGGCTCGCATAGTGGCCTAGTGCGGCGGTCTTGAAAACCGCTATGGCGGCAACGTCATCGTGGGTTCGAATCCCACGCCCTCCGCGCAGCTCCACGCCCTCCGGCCGGCTGCGGGCTCTGGTGCAGTCCATGCCCTCGCAGCCCGCTGCTGTCGGGTCCATACTCGGCAGGTGGCCGGTTGCTGCGACTCGCGCGGGTGCGACGGGGTCTTCGGGGACCGTTTCGCCCGTCGCCTGGCGAAGCGGTACCGCCGACGAGGCCTCGGGCGCACCGAGCGGCGCATCGTCGACGGCCTCGTCGCGCGCGGTGTCGACGGCGCGACGGTGCTCGAGATCGGTGGGGGCGTGGGCGAGCTGCAGCTCGAGCTGCTTCGGGCCGGTGCCGCGCGCGCGACGAACCTCGAGCTCGTGGACGTCTACGACGAGCACGCCCGGGCCCTGGCGGCCGAGGCCGGCCTGGCTGACCGGGTCGAGCGGCGCATCATCGACGTCGCGGCCGACCCCCAGGAGGTCGAGCCGGCGGACGTCGTCGTGCTCCACCGCGTCGTGTGCTGCTACCCCGACGCGGAGCGCCTGCTCGCGGCCGCTGCCGACCACACGAACCGCCTGCTCGTCTTCAGCCACCCACCGCGCCACGTGGTGACCCGCGTCCTCCTGGTGCTCCAGAACGCGTGGCTGCGGGTCACCGGCAAGGCGTACCGGGCGTTCCTCCACCCTCCCGAGCTCATGCTCGAGGTCCTCCAGCGGCACGGGCTCCGGGTCGTCGACACGCACCACGGCATCGCCTGGCACGTCGTGGTCCTGAACCGGCCCTGAACCGGCCCTGAGCCACCCCGAGAAGACCGCCCTCGTCGGTCCCGGACGCCCGGCGCCGCGCCCTCGCGGGGCTATCGTCACCCCTCGTGAGCACCCCAGGCCCGGACGACGGCATCCCCGTGGTCGACGTCGTCGTCGAGGCGGTGGAGGACGTCGGCGAGAAGGTCGTCGAGGTCGCCCACGACGCGGGCGAGAAGGCCGTGGAGACCGCCGGTGCCTTCGCCGAGGTCACGGCGCATGCCGCAGAGACCGCGGAGACCAACCCCGCCGTGAGCGCCGGAGCCCGCCTCGGCTTCCTCCTCGACGGCGTGCTGCACCTCGCGATGGGCTGGGCCGGCCTACGGATCGCCTTGGGCGCGGGCAGCGCGTCGGCCGACGAGTCCGGCGCCCTCACCTCGATCTCCTCCGGGCTCGGCGGCCGGCCGGTGCTCTGGGTGGGTGTCGTGGGGTTCGGCGTCGTCGCCCTGTGGAACCTCGCCCGCGCGGTCACCGGTCGGCACTGCCACACCCGCTTCAAGCGTCTCGAGCACGGCGCCGACGGCATCGCGTACGTCACCGTCGCGTGGAGCGCCGCGGCGTTCGCCGTGGGCGCCGGCGTGACGAGCCGGCAGTCGTCGGTGGGCATCACGCAGACGCTCCTCGGTATGCCGGGCGGCCGGCTCCTCGTGGTCCTCACCGGTCTGGCCGTGGCCGGGGTCGGCGTCTTCAGCATCTGGTCGGGGTGGACCAGGGACTTCCTCGTCGACCTCGACCGGCACCCGGGTCGCCTCGTCGAGGTCATGGGGCGGATCGGGTTCATCGCGCGGGGGGTCGCCTTCGCCCTCGTCGGCTTCCTCTTCCTCAGCGCCGCGTGGACACGGCACTCCGCCGAGTCCACCGGGCTGGACGGTGCCCTGCGTGTCCTGCAGGAGGTGCCCCTCGGGCGCTACGAGCTGGCCGTCATCTCGGTCGGCCTGATGTTCTTCGGGGTCTACCTCGTGACCCGGGCCCGTCACCTCCGGCGCTAGCGCGACCGGGCGGGGTCAGGCCGGCGGCGGGATCTCGCCGGAGCCGCGGACGACGAGCGTGGGGTCGATGACGATGTGACGGGCCGAGCTCGTGTCGCCGTCGATCCGCTGGAAGAGGAGGTCGGCGACCGTCTTGCCGATGCGGTGCACGTCCTGGCGGATCACGGTGAGCGGTGGGTCGAGCAGGTCGGCCAGCGGGAAGTCGTCGAACCCCACGAGCGCGACCTCACGGCGGAGCCCTCGCTCGGCCAGGGCGCGAACGGCCCCCGTGGAGAGGATGTTCCGGCCCGTGAAGACCGCCGTCGGCGGGTCGTCGAGCGCGAGCAGCGCGTGCATGACCTCGGTGGCCTCGTCGGTCGAGCGGAGGTCGGGCACGACGAGCCGAGGGTCGGCCCGCAGCCCGTGGTCGGCGAACGCCGCGTCGAACCCCTCGTGCCGGTGCGCGGCGGTGGGGATGCGCTCGAGGTCGAGGAGGGCGGCGATGCGTCGGTGCCCCTGGGCGAGGAGGTGCTCGACACCCGTGCGGGCGCCCCCGAAGTTGTCCACGGTCACCGAGTCGGCGTCGACGCCCCGCGGCGGCCGGTCGACGAAGACCGCCGGGGTGCCGGTGCGCAGCTCGGCCAGGAGGTAGTCCTGTCGCGCGCTTGCCGGCATGATGACCAGGCCGTCGACCCGCCGGGTCACCAGGTCGTGGACGAGCTCCTGCTCGCGGTCGGTCTCCTCGTCGAGGCTCGCGGCGAGCACGGCGGTGCCGCGGCGGCGCGCGGCATCCTCGAGCGCCCGGAGCAGGCTGGCGGAGAACGAGTTCGACAGGTCCTGCACGAGCGCACCGACCAGACCACTGCGGGCACCGGTGCGGCGCAGGCTGCTCGCCGCGAGGTTGGGTCGGTAGTCGAGGCGCTGCACGGCCGTCGTGACGCGCTCGCGCACGTCGGGGGAGACCCCCGGCTCGTCGTTGACCACCCGGGACACCGTCTTCAGGCTCACGCCCGCGAGGGCGGCCACGTCACGCATGGTGGCCCGGGAACCCCGCCCTGACAACGATGTCACTTTCACATCACGATGTGTAGTCCATCAGTTGACGTCAGCGCAAGTAGGCGCTAGACAAGTCCCTGACAACGTTGTCACAACGGCGTCGGACCTGAACAGCACTCAAAGGAGAGTTCGCCCCATGCACATCCGTCACGTTTCGTCCTCGCGCACGGCGCGCAGGGTGCTCGCGTCCGTCGGCATCGTCGGCCTCGCGCTCGGCGCCGCCGCCTGTGGTTCCGATGACAGCGACTCCGGAAGCACCGGAGGCGCCGAGAACATCGGCGTCGCGCTCATCACCAAGGACTCGAGCAACCCGTTCTTCGTCGCGATGCAGAAGGGCGCCCAGGCCGACGCGGCCAAGAACGGCGTCGACCTCACCATCGCCTCCGGCAAGCAGGAGGGGGACGATGCCGGCCAGATCGCCGCGATCGAGCAGGCCGTCGTCCGAGGCGACAAGGGCATCCTCATCACCCCGATGTCGACCGGCGTCAACGACGCCATCAAGAAGGCCCGCGACGCGGGCCTCTTCGTCATCGCCCTCGACACCCCGCCCGACCCGGCCGAGACCGTCGACATCACCTTCGCCACCGACAACCGCCTCGCCGGCAAGCTCATCGGCCAGTGGGCCGCGAGCACGCTCGACGGTGGGCCCGCGACGATCGCGCTGCTCGACCTGTTCAACGACAAGATCGTCTCCGTCGACTACGACCGTGACCAGGGCTTCCTCGAGGGCATGGGCATCGACGTGGCCGACCCGAAGAAGAACGGCGACGAGGCTGCGACCGGCAAGTACACCGGCGGCAAGGGCGGCGACTACACGATCGTGTGCAACGAGCCGAGCAACGGCGCCGAGGACGGCGGTCGCACGGCCATGGAGACCTGCCTGACCAAGAGCGACGGCATCAACGTCGTCTACACGATCAACGAGCCGGCCGCGGTCGGTGCCGCGGCGGCGCTGAAGGCAGCCGGCATCACCGACGCGCTCATCGTCTCGGTCGACGGCGGATGCGCCGGCGTGAAGTCCGTCAAGGACGGCACCATCGGCGCCACCGCGCAGCAGTACCCGCTGAAGATGGCGACCCTGGGCATGGAGGCCATCGCCAAGATCGCCCGTGGCGGAGAGAAGCCGACCACCACCGAGGGTCTCGACTTCTTCAACACGGGTGTCGCGCTCGTCACCGACAAGCCGGCCGAGGGCGTCGAGAGCATCACCACCGACGAGGCTCTCAAGATCTGCTGGGGCTGACCCTGATGTCGTCGTCCACATCGGCTGCCGCCGCCGAGTTCGCTCGGCGGCGGCAGAGCCCCGTCCAGAAGATCCAGCACCTGCTGCACGGCCACCCGTGGCTGAGCCCGCTCTTCCTGCTGGTGCTGACGTTCGTGATCTTCTCGATCCTCAACCCCCGCTTCGCCTCGCCCAACGCACAGTCCCTGCTGTTCCAGCAGGTCGCCGTCGTCGCGTGCCTGGCGATCGGGCAGACCCTGGTCATCCTCACCGCGGGCATCGACCTGTCGGTCGGTGCCATCACGATCCTCGCCATGATGGTCATGGCGACCCTGGCCGCCGAGAACGGCGTGTCCGGCGGGCTGGCGATCATCATCGGGATCGGCCTGGCCGTGGGGGCGGGTGCGCTCAACGGCCTGCTCGTCACCCGCGTGGGCCTTCCGCCGTTCATCGTGACCCTGGGCACGCTGTCGATCTTCACCGCGATCGCGCTGCTCTACTCCGGCGGCTCGAGCATCCAGAACAACCGGCTGCCCGACATCATCAACGTCACCGGAGAGACGTTCTCGCTCGGGCCGTTCCGGGTCACCGTCGGCGTCGTCATGGTCCTGCTCCTCTACGCCATCGTCGGCTTCGCGCTGACCCAGACGGCCTGGGGCCGGCACATCTTCGCGGTCGGTGACGACGCCGAGTCGGCCCGCCTGTCGGGCGTGGCCAGCAAGCGCATCCTGCTCAGCGTCTACACCGTCGCCGGTCTCATCTACGGCTTCGCGGCGTGGATCCAGATCGGACGCGCGGGCTCGGCGACGGCGAACGGCATCCCCGACGCCAACCTCGACAGCATCACCGCCGTCGTCATCGGTGGCACCAGCCTCTTCGGTGGCCGTGGTGGGCTGATCGGCAGCCTCCTGGGCGCCCTCATCGTCGGGTCGTTCACCCTCGGGCTGTCGCTCGCGGGTGTCGACCAGCAGTGGCGGCTCCTCGCCATCGGCGTGCTCGTCATCGTCGCCGTCTCGGTCGACCAGTGGATCCGGAAGGTGAAGGCATGAGCACCATCGAGCGACTCCCGCTGACGGTCGACCACCTCCCCGAGGAGAAGCGGGCGGTCTACGACGCCGACCCGATCCTGTCCGCCCGCGACCTCGTCATCACCTTCGGCCGCGTCATCGGCCTCGACGGGGTCAACCTCGACCTCTACCGGGGTGAGGTGCTGGCGGTGATCGGCGACAACGGCGCCGGCAAGTCCACCCTCATCAAGTGCCTCACCGGCGCCTACACCCCGGACTCCGGCGAGGTCTTCCTCGACGGCCAGCCGGTCAGCTTCAAACGTCCTCAGGACGCCCGCGAGGCCGGTATCGAGACCGTCTACCAGCAGCTGGCGGTCATCCCGGCGCTCGACATCGCGAGCAACCTCTACCTCGCCCGCGAGGAGCGCCGCCCGGGTCCGCTCGGGTCGGTGCTGCGGATGCTCGACAAGAAGGGCATGAAGCAACGGGCCGGCGAGGCCGTCGAGAAGCTCGGCATCCAGACGATCCAGAACATGGGTCAGGCGGTCGAGACGCTGTCCGGTGGCCAGCGGCAGGCCGTGGCCGTGGCTCGAGCGGCAGCGTTCGGCAGCAAGGTCGTCATCCTCGATGAGCCGACCGCTGCCCTGGGTGTCAAGGAGGGCAACGCCGTCCTCGACATGATCAAGCAGCTGCGCGACAACGGCATCCCGATCATCCTCATCAGCCACAACATGCCGCACGTGTGGGAGGTGGCCGACCGCATCCACATCCAGCGGCTGGCCCGCCGGGCTGGGGTCATCACGCCTCAGT
>DASSGC010000726.1:0-3513 GCA_035693765.1 Acidimicrobiales bacterium | reverse complement strand
GCTACCTGGTGAAGTCGACGCCGCCGGAGGAGCTGCGACAGGGGCTGTGGCGCGCCGCCCACGGCGACCCCGTCTTCTCGCCGTCGCTGGCGTCGCTCGTGCTCGGCGAGTTCCGGCGGCTCGCCAAGGCCAGCGGCCCGGTCCAGCCCCTCTCCGACCGTGAGCGAGAGGTGCTGCAGTACGTCGCCCGCGGGCACACCTACCGGGAGATCGGCGAGCAGCTCTTCATCGCCGAGAAGACGGTCGAGAACCACGTCCGCAACATCATGGGCAAGCTGCACCTGAACCGCCGCCAGGAGCTGGTCCGCTACGCCCTCGAACATGGCATCGAGTGAGGCGGCGGGCGCGGGTGCCGGTCGCTGGCGCAGCGCCCTCGGCCGCGCCCGCCTGGTGGTCAGCGGGTTCGGGAAGTGGGGCGGCGGCATCTACGACCTGACCGGGGGCACGCCCGAGGCGCTCGACGACCTGGCCACGTCCGGGCTCGCCCTGGGAGGCGGGCGCCTGTGGCGGCTCCTGCGGGCCCCGGGCGAGCAGACGGCCTGCTGCGAGCTGCTGTCCTACGACGCCCGCGGCGTCCGCGACTACCAGCGGCTCGACGCCATCCGCGACCCCCACGACGTGGCGTGGCACGACGGCGCCCCCCACGTGAGCTCGAGCTGGGACGACGCCGTCTGGCGGGTCGACCGCCGGGCCGACGAGCCCGCGCTGGTGTGGCAGGGGTCGACCGTCCCGGACGGGTGGCACGTCAACTCGCTGACCGTGGTCGACGGCGCCCTGCACGTGTGCGCGTTCGGCCGCTTCGATCGGCACAAGGGATGGAAGGGCGACGGCGTCCCGACGACCGGCTTCGTCCACGACCTCACGACCGGGCACGACGTGTTGACCGGGCTCGCTCACCCGCACACACCCCGCCGGCTCGGCGGCCGCTGGTACGTCTGCGAGTCGACGCGGGGCACGCTCACCGAGCTCGACCTCGACGGGACGGCGCTGCGGCGAGCGCAGGTGCGCCGCTTCACCCGCGGGTTGGCGGTGGTGGGGCCCTGGGCGCTGGTCGGCGGCAACGCCCACCGCGACCAGGACGGCGACCGGGCCGAGATCGCCGTCGTCGACCTGCGGACCTTCGCGGTCGTCGAGCGGGTGCCGATGCCGTGCCTGGAGGTCTACGACATCCTGCCGGTGCCGCCCGCCGTGGTGCGCGGGCTCACGACCGGATTCGGTGCGAACGCGGCCCGGGCGGTGGAGCAGCACCGGTCGGCGGACCGGCCGCGCGACCGGCGCCCGACCGGTGACGACGTGGCCGTGCGGTTGGTCGCCCCCCGCACGGCGGCCGCCCTGGCGGCCATGGGCGAGCCGCTCGACGCGACGCTGGCGCCCCGCTACGAGGTGCGGGGGCTCCTGCCGGTGACGGCGACCGCGGGCGCGGTCACGAGCGTCAGGGTCGAGGTGGTCAACCGGTCGCCGGTCCCGCTCGGCAGCGTCGTCCCGCGGGCGGTCAAGGTCGGCGCCCGATGGTTCCGTGTCGACGGCGCCGGCGACGGGCGCGAGGGCGCCGTCGCCGGGAGCGACGGGTCCCGTGACGGCACCGGCGGCGGCCGGCGGGACATGCTGGCCAACCCGCTCGTGCCGCTCCCCCGCACCCTGCCGCCGGGCATGCGGGTGAGCCTGGACGTGCCGCTCGAGGCGCCCGGCGAGCCAGGCTGCTACGAGCTGCGGGTGGCGCTGCGCCAGGCCAAGCTCGGCTGGTTCGGGCTCCGCGCCCAGGCGCAGGTCGAGGTCGTGGCCCGACCCGACGACGACCGCGCCCCGGCCCCGCACGCCACGGCCTGACCCGCGCCCGGGGCACCGGCCGAACCGGCGTCCCTCTGTGCCCATGGTGCACGGGATCGCCGCCAGAAGCCGAGGCGGCCGCGCGGTCGCGCTCAGCCGCGCTCGGGGCGCAGGGTCGGGAACAGCACCACGTCGCGGATGCTGGGCGTGTCGGTGAGGAGCATCACCAGGCGGTCCATGCCGATGCCGAGGCCGCCGGTGGGCGGCAGGCCGTACTCCAGCGCCCGCACGTAGTCGTCGTCGACCACCATGGCCTCGTCGTCGCCCGCCGCCTTGGCCCGGGCCTGGTCCTCGAACCGGCGGCGCTGCTCGTCGGGGTCGGTCAGCTCCGAGAAGGCGTTGCCCAGCTCGCGGCCGGCCACGATGGGCTCGAACCGCTCGACCATCCCCGCCAGCTCGCGGTGGTCCCGGGCGAGCGGGGAGACCTCCTTGGGGTAGTCGGTGACGAACACCGGCCCCCACAGCTCGGCCTCGGTGGTCTTCTCGTAGATCTCGAGGATCAGCTTCCCCGGGCCCCACGAGGCCTCGGGCTCGATGCCGTGCTCCTCGGCCAGCTTGCGCAGCTCGTCGATCGGCAGGCGGACGTCGACGTGGATGCCGGCGTGCTCCTCGACCAGCTCGGTGAGCGACGCCCGGCGCCACGGCGGCGTCAGGTCGATCTCCCGGCCCCCGTAGGCCACGACGGTCGAGCCGGTGACCTCCCGGGCCAGGTGGGCCACGAGCTGCTCGGTGAGCTCCATCATGTCGCCGTAGTCGGCGTACGCCTGGTACAGCTCCAGCATCGTGAACTCGGGGTTGTGCCGGGTCGACAGCCCCTCGTTGCGGAACACCCGGGCCATCTCGTACACCCGCTCGAAGCCGCCCACCACCAGGCGCTTGAGGTACAGCTCGGGGGCGACGCGCAGGTACAGCTCGAGGTCGAGCGCGTTGTGGTGGGTCACGAACGGCCGCGCCGCCGCACCCCCGGGGATGGGGTGGAAGACCGGCGTCTCCACCTCGACGAAGCCCCGGTCGTCGAGGAAGCGGCGGGTCAACGACATGATGCGGCTGCGGGCCCGGAAGGTGGCCATGCTGGCCTCGTTGGCCCACAGTTCGGCATAGCGCTGGCGGTAGCGCATGTCGGTGTCGGTGATGCCGTGCCACTTGTCGCCGAAGCCCCGCCGCGCCTCGGCGAGCTGCGTCCACCGCGCGACCCGCACCGACAGCTCGCCCTTCTTCGACCGGATCACCTCGCCGGAGGCCACGATCCAGTCGCCGAGCGCCAGGCCGGTGAGGCCGTCGTAGTCGTCGGTGCCCTTGGCGGTGGCCATGAGCTGGATCTGCCCGCTGGAGTCGCGCAGCGTGGCGAACGCCAGCCGGCCCATGTCGCGCAGCAGCATGACCCGGCCGGCCACGGTGGCCGTCACGCCGCTGCTGCCGCCGTCGGGCAGCTCGGCGTGCGCCGCCTGGAGGTCGGCGGCGCGGTCGTCGACCGTGACCCGGTACGGCGCCGAGAAGGCGGGCGGCGCCGCGGGCGCGGGAGCGTCGGTCGGGTCGTCGGTGGCGTCGCTCACTGGTTCTTCTCGTAGATGAGGCGGAGCCCGTGCAGGGTCAGCCACGGTTCGTGATGGAGGATCGTGGACGACAGGGGCGTGATCAAGCCTGACAGGCCGCCCGTCGACACCACGTTTGCTTTCTCTGCCAGCT
>DASSGC010000725.1:0-9647 GCA_035693765.1 Acidimicrobiales bacterium | reverse complement strand
TGATGTAGCAGGCTCTCCACTCGGTCGTTGTCCTTGGTCGCACCCGACATCTCAGTCGGGACAACGCAGCGACCGGTGGATGGCCTATTCACGCGCGAAACCGCTGCTCAGAGCACCTGACCACCTATCCGCGCGGCCTCTTAGCTTGCGATTAAACCTCAGCGGCGTTGGTCGGCGTCTTCCTTCATGATCAGTTCGGTGGCTTTGGCGGCGACTTCGCGCATCTGAGCGAGCAGGGCGCGGACTCGCCGGTCGTTGGCGATCCATTCGTTGTAGAGCTGGGCGTCTCGTTCGCTGAGACGCCGGTTGACGGTCTTGCCGTTGACCTTGGCGGTCCAGTGCCAGTAGGGGCCGTGGAGCCGGGGTGGGTCGGCGTGGCAGGCGCAGTTGGCCTTGCCGCATCGGTTGTAGCGGGGTGCGACGCTGCCCGAGGTGATGTAGCCGATGTCGGCCAGTTGGCGGGCGAGCTCGCGGTAGCGACGCTCGTAGGCGCCCAGTCGCGTGGCGGTTCGCTTCGTGGCCATGTCCGATCCTCTCGGAGGGAGTATCCCACCTCCCATGTCCGAGAGTATTCATACTCTCGGACATGGCTCAACGTCAGGCCCCTGACCATCACCGAGGGCAGCCCCGTCTGGGCGGTGCGGGTGAGCTCAGCAGCTTCCGCCAGGCCCTCTACGGGTGTCTCACCAGCTGGGGCGACGCCCTGTTCGAGCTGTGCGACGCGGTGCTGTGCGCACCGGGACCGCTGCACTCGGTGCCGGCGCTGAGCCTGGAACCGGAGTTCCGGCGCAGCCACGGCAGCGTGTACAAGGGGCTGGCGGCCGGCGGTATTGACAGCGACGGGCTCCGTGCCGCCCTGGTGGACCGGCGCCCGGACGGGTGGCCCGCGGTGTTCGCGGTGGACGCCTCCACCTGGGACCGCTGCGACGCCGAGACCAGCCCCGGGCGGGGCTTCTACTACTCGGCCTCGAAGCACTCCGCCGGCCAGCCCATCGTGGCCGGCTGGTCCTATCAGTGGATCACCCAACTCGGCTGGGCGCCCGACTCGTGGACCGCTCCCCTCGACGCCCAGCGCATCCCGCCCACCGCCGACACCATCAACGCGACCATCGACCAGGTCACCCGGCTGGTTGGCCTGCTCGGCGACGGCGGGCCGGTGCCGCTGTTCGTCTTCGATGCCGGCTATGACCCCATCGCCCTCACCCACGGGCTGACCGAGGTCCGCGCCCAGGTACTGGTCCGCATCCGCTCAGACCGGGTCTTCCACCCCGACCCCGACAGGCGGGCACCGGGCACCATCGGGCGCCCCCGCCGCCACGGCGCCCGCTTCGCCCTGTCCGACGACACAACCTGGCCCACCCCCGA
Organism: Acidimicrobiales bacterium; assembly: GCA_035693765.1. Classification (GTDB taxonomy): domain Bacteria; phylum Actinomycetota; class Acidimicrobiia; order Acidimicrobiales; family VFJN01; genus ZC4RG19. The sequence goes on along the minus strand of DASSGC010000725.1, from coordinate 8,282 downwards.
TGCCGAGCTGCTGACCGATGACGCCCGCTACGGCACCGTGAGGATCACCGCCTGGCACGGCCTGCACCCCAAGCTCCACGGGCGGGGCCGCTGGGCTGACCACGACCAGCCACCGATCGTGCGCGGGACCGTGATCCGTGTCGAGGTCGAGCACCTCCCCAAGCCCACAGCCCGGGCCACCAAGACCCTGTGGCTGTGGTGGTCAGGGCCCCATGTCCCCGACCTCAACGTCTGCTGGCGCGCCTACCTGCGGCGCTTCGACATCGAGCACACCTTCCGCTTCGCCAAGAACACGCTCGGGTGGACCATGCCCTCGCTGCGCACCCCCGAACAGGCCGACCGCTGGACCTGGCTGACCGTGGCCGCCTACACGCAGCTCCGCCTCGCGCGAGGCCTCGTCGACGACATGCGCCTGCCCTGGGAACGCCCCCGCGAGCTCGCCCGGCTGACCCCAGCACGCGTCCGAAGAGCGTTTCGCCGGGCTCGCGCCGCCGTCGGCACCCCGGCCAACCCACCGAAATCCGACACACCCGGCCCCGGCCGCCCCAAAGGCACCCGCCGCGCCCCCCGAACCCGCCATCCAGCGATCAAGAAAGCCGCCTGACCAGCAGCCGACGTTTAATCGCAAGCTAAGGGGTTCCGTGGATTCGACAGGCATTCGTGCGATCACCGGCGACGAGGTCGCCCACTTCCGTGACCACGGCTGGGTCAGGTTGGACCAGCTGATCTCGCCGGACCTCGCCGCGGAGCTGCTGGGGCGGGCCAAGACGATCATGGGTCCCGACGCGACCGAGCACGTGGCCCGTCCTGGGATCGACTCGCCGACCAACCCGTGGCAGGACCGCCACAACATCGTCGAGGACGACCGCTGCTTCGCGTCGGTGGGTCTCAGTGCGGAGATGGGGGCGAACGCCCAGCGGCTGATGCGCCGGACGGTCGGGGTGCTGCTGTACAACAACGCGCTCGCCGTGAAGATCGGATCGCAGCAGGGCTCCTCTGCCCCCGCCTCGGACCCCACCGGCTTCCACCAGGACGGGGGTGGGTATCCGATGGATCGTTGCGGGGTGATCAGCTTCTGGATCGCGCTCGACCATCTCACCGCCGAGATGGGCACGCCGCGGTACGTGGATCGATCGCATCACCTCGGACCGTTGGGGAACATGAACCGCGGCGGCGAACTTCAAGGTTCGCTCTTCGACGTGTACCCGGAGCTCCGCGAGATGACGGTGACGGCGCCGATGGAGCTCCGGCCGGGCGATGCGGCTGCGCACGCGATGTACACGTTGCACGATGCTCCCGCCAACGAGGGCGATCGACCGCGTTGGGCGTTCCTCGTCAGGTACCTCGCGAGCGACACCATCTACACCGCGGCCAAGACGAATTCGCAGGCCACGCTGAGGAAGATCACGCAAGCGGGCCTGGTGGCCGGTGAGCCGTTCGGCGGTCCGCAGTATCCGCGGGTGTTCGGATAGGAGAACGGCCGATGTCCATCGTCATCACCGGCGCGACCGGGAACCTCGGCGGGCTGACCGTCGATGCGCTCGTGCGGCGGGGGGTCGAGCCTTCCGAGGTCGTCGCCGCAGGCCGCAAGCCCGACCGTCTCGCCGAGCACGCCGTCGGGGGCGTGCGCACCGCCCGATTCGACATCGACGATCCCGTCACCCTCGCCGCCGCCCTCGAAGGTGCCCAGAAGGTGCTCCTCGTCTCCCTGCCGGGGAATCCCCGGCGTGTCGAGCAGCACCGCAGCGCGATCGACGCCGCCAAGGCGGCCGGCGTCGGGCTCCTCGTGTACACCAGCTTCGTCCACGCCGACACCAACCGTGACCATGCCGATCACCACGCGACCGAGAAGCTGCTGCGTGAGAGCGGCCTGCCGCACGTGGTTCTGCGCAACGGTGTGTACCTCTCGTTCTTCACCAGGCAGATCCCCGGCTGGCGCGAGCAGGGCACGATCGTGGGCGCGGCCGGCGACGGCCGGATCAGCGCGGCGTCGCCGGCCGATCTCGCCGAGGCCGCAGCCACCGTCCTCACCACCACGGGTCACGAGGGTTCCGTGTACGAGCTCGGCGGTGACGACCCGTTCACGATGTCGGAGCTGGCGGTCGAGCTCAGCCGCCAGACCGGCGAGAACATCCCGTACGTCCAGCTCCCCGTCGACGAGCTCAGGGCCCACCTCGTGGGCGCCGGCCACGCCGAGGTCGCAGCCGGCCGCCGCGCCGACGTCGATCGCGCCATCGCCGCCGGCGAGTTCCTCGTCGACAGCGGCGACCTCCGCCGGCTGGTCGGGCGACCGCTGGTCACCCTCTCCGCCGCCATCGCCCAGGCCTTGGGCTGACCGCGGGAGGTCCGCGCCGCGCGCACGCCCGCTCCGTCGGGTGGGATCAGCTCGGCGACGTCGGGGTGGACGCTGGTTCGGTGGGGGATGCGACGGGGTGTGTCGCTCCCTCGGGTTGGCGGATCGCGCACGCGGCTCGGGCTCCCCGGATCCGCTGGACGGCGATGAGCACGGCGATGGTGACGGCTGCTGCGATCCAGCCGAGGAGATCGCTGCCGGCCGCCGACGAGACGATCAGGCCGACGAGGGACGATGGGATGAGGAGGCGGGTGGCACCGCAGGTGTCCACGGTCAGCGCCTGGTCCGCCGTGATCCGAACCACGCACGCCTGCGGCGCGGCGAGGCCGCTGCCAGCCGCTCGTCCGTGCACCGGCACCGCTCATCGGGGGCGATGTCGCCGAGGACCTGCTCGACGTGGTTGCCGCACCCGGCGTAGGTCGGGCGCTGACAGGTGGGGCACTGCACTCGTCTACACATACCCCCAAGGGTATCTGGTGACGCGGCGGAGCCCGCGCGTCAGAGTCGGTACAGGCGCCGGGCGTTCTCGCCCATGATCTTGCGCCGTGCCTCGGGGGCCAGGCTGGACATCTTCGCCTCGACGGTGCCGAGCGGATCGGGGTACAGGCAGGTCGGGTGGGGGAAGTCGGTCTCGAAGAGGATGCGGTCCTCGCCGACGGCCTCGACGAGGTCGGGCAGCTTGTTGCGGTTGTTCTCGAACCAGAAGGTGGCGTAGAGGTTGGTGCGGAAGTACTCCGAGGGCGGCTTCTTCAGCCGCGACAGCTCCTCGGGGGCGTTCTCGCCCATCTCGTAGTCGAGCGTCTCGAGGATGAAGGGGATCCACCCGATGCCGCTCTCGACCGACACCATCTGGAGGTCGGGGTGGCGGTCGAACATGCCCGAGAGGATCACGTTGGTGACGACCCGGGCGTTGCCGATGAACAGCAGCGTGCCGCCGATGGCGAGCTTGGTGTTGGGGCCCTGCGACGCCCACGGGTAGCGGCCGAAGAACGTCATGCCGGTGACGCTGGCGCCGATGTGGAAGTGGACCGGCAGCCGGAGCTCGGTGCAGGTCTCCCAGAACGGGTCCCACGCCCGGCTGGCCAGGTCGGGGGCGCCGAGGTCGTCGGGGTCGGAGGTCATGTTGACGCCCCGTGCCCCGAGGGCGGCGACCCGCCTGGCCTCGGCGATGCAGGCGTCGACGTCCCACGCCGGCATCAGCGGGAGCGGCAGCAGGCGGTTGCCGGACTCCTCCTGGATCTCGGCCATCCCGTCGTTGTAGATCTCGACGGACACGCGCTTGAGGGCCTCGTCGCCGACGGCGCCGAGGTCCTGGCCGCCGAGGCCGATCGTGCTGGGGAAGATGATCTGGGCGTCGATCCCGACCTCGTCGAGCACGCCGAGGCGGACCTCGGGGTCATAGGCGCCGACGTGGACCTCGTCGACCGTCCATTCGAACAGCGCCTTCTCGGCCTGCTCCTTCTTCCCGTCGCGGCCGATGACGCCCGCCGCGCTGTGGCGCCCCACGACGTTGCCGTCGAACACCCAGCTCGGCTGGCCGTCGACCACCTCCACGCGGGGCACGCGGTCGCGGTACTGGGCCGGCGCCCGCTTGGTGAACAGATCGGCCGGCTCGGACCAGTGCGAATCGGCGTCGACGACGTACATCTCACGCAACATATAGATGATAGTAAGCTTGGGTCGTGGCCACCGCAATGATCGATGACCTGACGATCTCCTACGAGCTCATCGGTGAGGGCCGGCCCTGGGTCATCACCCCCGGCGGTCGCTTCGCCAAGGATTCGCCCGGCGTCCGGGAGCTGGCCCTCGCCCTCGCCGACCACGGCAACCGGGTGCTGATCTGGGATCGGCCCAACACGGGCGCCTCCGACGTCTGCTTCACCGGGTCGTCGGAGTCGGCGATGCAGGCCGACGCCCTCGCCGGCCTCCTCCGCCACCTCGACCTGGCGCCCGCCGTCATCGCCGGCGGCTCGGGCGGATCGCGCGTGTCGCTGCTGACCGCAGCCCGCCATCGGGACGTCGCCGCCGCCCTCGCGCTCTGGTGGGTCAGCGGCGGGGTGCAGGGCCTCATCTCCCTCGGCGCCCACTACTGCAGCGGCTCGATCGTGGCTGCGTGGACCGGCGGCATGGAGGCCGTGGCGGCGCTGCCCGAGTGGGCCGAGGTGCTGGAGCGGAACCCGGCCAACCGGCAGCGGTTCCTCGACCAGGACCCGGCGACGTTCATCTCGACGTTCGAGCGGTGGATGCTGGCGTACTGCCCGTGCGGCGACCAGCTCGTCCCCGGGCTCGACGACGAGGACGGACGGGCACTCGACGTCCCGACGCTCGTCCTGCGCAGCGGCGAGAGCGACGCCTACCACACCCGGGCCACCTCCGAGCGGCTCGCCGCCCTCCTGCCCGATGCCGAGCTCGCCGAGCCCCCGTGGGGCGACCGCGAGTGGGTCGACCGCATGGCTGCCGCCGCGACCGGCGAAGGGCTGTTCGCCCGGTGGCCGCTCCTGGCCCCCGGATTGCAGGCGTTCGTGGCTCGCCGGCTGGGCTGATGCGGCCGACGACCCCCAACGTGCACGTGCCCAAGGTCGCCGAGCTGGTGGCGGCGCACCTCCGCTGGCGGATCGTGGCCGGCGAGCTGGCCGACGGCGACGCACTGCCGCGGGAGTCGGACCTGCTCGCGGAGTTCGGGGTGAGCCGGCCGAGCCTGCGGGAGGCTCTCCGCGTCCTCGAGACCGAGGGGCTGGTCCGGATCCGCCGGGGCAACGTGGGCGGCGCCGTCGTCCGGCGCCCCAACACCGCCACCGCCGCGTACCACCTGAGCCTGACGCTGCGGGCCAACGAGGTGACCCACGAGGACCTGGCCGTCGCCCGGCTCTCCGTCGAGCCGATCTGCGCAGCGCTCGCGGCCGGCCTGCCGGACAGGCAGGCGATCGCCGGCGAGCTCACCCGGCTCGTCGACGAGAGCGAGCGGTGCACCACCACCGCCGCGTTCACCGAGGCGGCGCACGAGTTCCACCGCCGGCTCACCGAGCTCTGCGGCAACACCACGATGACGTTGCTCGCCGGCACGCTGGAGGCCGTCTGGGGCGCCCAGGAGACCCGGGCCGTCGAGTTCGAGCTGCGCCCCGACAGCTCGAAGGAGCGGCGCAGCTCCATCGCCGCCCACCGGCGCCTCATCGCCGCCATCTCCGCCGGCGACGCCGACCGAGCGAGCCGCGAGATGCGCGGGCACCTCGCCGAGGCCCAGGAGGTGCTCATCGAGGAGTTCGGGCCGACCGTGATCGCGCCCACCACCCCGCCGGTCGCCAGCCCGGTGCGCGACCGCGCCGACCGGTCGAGGTCCGCATGACCGCCGCGGCCCTCGACCTCGGCCGACCGGCAACGCAGCACGGTGACACGCGCCGGCGTGACCTGTCCGCTAGGGCTTCAACGCCTCCTCGTAGGTCGTGCGCTCGGGAACGAGGAACTCGTACGGGCGGCGGCGCACGTTCCGCTGCCACCACCGGTTGGCGCGCTGGAGCCGGGACAGCAGCGGCCACAGCCGCCGGTCGCCGGCGTACACCCGTGCGGCCTCCTCACGCGAGATCGGCGGGGCGACACGGGCGTTGACCTCGGTGAGGACGGGGTCCACCCAGGCGTCGAGGCGCTCCTTCAGCAGGCTGGCGGTCATGTCGACAAGGGCGCCGCGCGCCGTCGTCCAGCGGCGGATCAACGTGCACATCTCGCGCTTGACGACCGGGCGGACCGGGGCGGGGAGCACGGCCAGGAACGGGGCCAGGTCGAACGCGGGGCGGCCGCGCTCGTCGAGGAGGAACGGCGTCGTGAGGTCGAGCTGCCACGGCTCGCCGTCGAGCCAGGCCCAGTTGCTCATCTGCGCGTCGACGCCGAGGCGGGGGTGGGTGACCCGCACCACGGTCTCGGGAACCGCCGCGAGGATCGGGTGCCCGTGCGCCGCGTCGCCGTCGCGGAGGATCGCCGACCCGAGCGCGCCCGCCGGAACGACCGGCTGGACGTGGAAGCCCACGACCCGGCCGTCGGGACGTTCGAGGTGCTGCAGCTCCGTCTCGACGACCCGCACGCCGCCGGCGCGCAGCTCGTCGATGTAGCGGCGCACGACCGCGGCGTAGCGCCCGAACGCGGCGGCGTCCCGGAAGGGCGGGAGCCGCTTGCACGCGACCCGGGGATCGCCGGGGGGCCAGCCGAGCACGAGGCTGATGTCGCCATGACCGAGGAGCGGGAGCCGGCTGGGGTCTCGCGTCGCGAGCGCGACCGACACCTCGTCGTCGAGCGCTCGCAGCTCGCCGGGGTCGATCACGGGGCGCCCGCCCGCGTCGCGGCTCCGTCGAGGATGTGGAGGATCTCGTCGATCTCGTCGGCCTCGACGACGAGCGGCGGCATCACGAGCAGCGTGTCCTGCTTGTTGTTCGCCCACACCACGAGCAGGCCGCCGTCGATCGCCTCGAGCATGAACCGGTAGCAGTCCTCCGGGGACACGGTGTCGAGCGCCCGCATCAGGCCGAGCCCGTGGTGCCCGACGAGCAGGCCGGGGTGGGCGGCGCACAGGTGGTCGAACCCGGCGGCGAGCCGCGCACCCATCTCGTTGACGTGGTCGAGGAAGCCGGGCTCGGTGACCTTGCCGATCACCGCCTCGACGACCGCGGCACCGAGCTCGGACCCGCCGTAGCTCGACGGGTGGAAGAAGGGGTCCCGGGCGAAGAAGGCGTCGACGCGGTCGCCGAACGAGCAGGCGGCGATCGGATAGACGCCCCCGGAGAGCCCCTTGCCGGCGACCAGCAGGTCGGGCGCGACACCCCAGCGCTCGCAGGCCCAGATCCGTCCGGTCCGTCCCAGGCCCGATTGCACCTCGTCGAGGATCAGCAGCACGCCCCGCTCGTCGCACAGCTCGCGGACGCTCGGCCAGTAGTCGGCGGGCGGGACGAGGTAGCCCGCGGTGGCGGGCACGGTCTCCATGCAGACGGCCGCCGTCTCGTCGGTGACGGCGCGCGCGACCGCGGCGACGTCGCCGAACGGCACCTTGGTGATCCCGGGGACGAGCGGCGCGAACCACTGGGAGTCGCGCGCCTCGTCCATGGCCAGCGCGAAGCCGACGTGGCCGTGGTAGCCGTGCTCGGCCGCCACGATCCCCGTGCGCCCGGTCGTGGCGCGCGCGAGCTTGCAGGCGACCTCGACGGCCTCTCCGCCGCCCGGCGTGAAGAAGGTGTACCGGAGGTCGCCGGGCAGGGTACTGGCGAGCGCGGCGGCCCCCTGGGCGCGCACGGCCGACGGGACCAGCCAGTCGCCCATGTCGCCCAGCTCCTGGAGGGCGCGGGTGAGGGCGCGGATCGCGAACTCGGGGCGGTGACCGAAGTCGAACACGCCGCCCGAGCTGCGGCAGTTCAGGTACGCCTTGCCGTCGAGGTCCCAGATCCGCACCCCCTGGCGGCGTCCCTGGACGATCCTGAGCCCCAGCCTCCGGAAGGCCTCGACCTTCGCGGCGGATACGTGACCGGCGACGAGGTCGAGCCCCGCCTCGTTCGAGTCGGGCAGGGCACGCGTCGGGGTGCTGGCGTCGACCATCGGACACCTCCCGGGAGGATCACCCCCGAGTATCGGGGCGCACCCGGCGGGCCGCCAGTGCCGAAGGGCCTGCGAGGGACGGCCTGGTCTTGGGACTCGAGCGGATAGGTCACGCGGGCGCGTGTCACCGTGCTGCGTTGCCGGTCGGCCGAGCTGTGGAGCTGGTGCTTCCACGCCAAATCCCCACGCGTAGGCCGTGGCGAGCGCCCTATCCGCTCGGCCGTGAAGCCCTAGCGGACAGGTCACGCCGGCGCGTGTCACCGTGCTGCGTTGCCGGTCGGCCGAGCTGTGGACCTGGTGCTTCCACGCCAAATCCCCACGCGTAGGCCGTGGCGAGCGCCCTATCCGCTCGGCCTCT
>DASSGC010000724.1:0-7044 GCA_035693765.1 Acidimicrobiales bacterium | reverse complement strand
AGGGCGCGCACGCCGAGGAAGGACGCCGTCGTCACCGCGACCACGAGCAGCGCGAGCAGGATGCCGAAGCGACCCCGGCTCATGCCGCGTCGGCGACGAGGGCGGCGGTGGTCACCGGCCGAACATGGCCAGCCACTCGGCCTCCGACCGGGGCTTGAACACGAAGTTCCACTCCCGCGTCTCTCCCATCGTCGCCGAGGGTTCGGCCGAGTACAGGTGCCCCGGGAACAGCACGGCGTCGTCGGGCACCCTGGCCAGCCTGGTGGTCAGGCTCTCGTAGAGCTGGGCGGGGTCGCCGCCGGGCAGGTCGGTGCGGCCGCAGCCCTCCAGGAACAGCGTGTCGCCGGACACGAGGTAGCGCCGGTCGACGAAGAAGCACTGGCTGCCGGGCGTGTGCCCCGGCGTGTGGATGAGCTGCACCTCCAGCTCGCCCACCTGTACGACGTCGCCGCTGGCATGCGCCACGAGGTCGCTGTCCGAGGCCCCCGTGACCCGCTGCACCCACGGCTTCTCGGCCGCCTGCACGTGGATCGGCACCGGGTTGCGGGCGAGCAGGTCGGCGACGCCGGCGATGGAGTAGCCCATCATGTCGCCGCCCACGTGGTCGGGGTGGTAGTGGGTGGCGAGCGCGCCGGTGATCCGCATGTCGTCGGCCGACGCCACGGCGACGATGCCGGCGATGTCGTAGGCGGGGTCGACGACGAGCGCCTCGCCCGTCTGGCGGTCACCGATCAGGTAGACGAAGTTGACCATCTGGCGGGCGAGCGGGTCGGAGCGTGCGATGTCGCGGCCGGCCAGGAGCTGGCGGAAGTACAGGCGGTCGGAGCGATCGGCGGCGTCCACGACGCCGAGGCTACCGGCGCCGCGGCGGCGGGGACCGGCGGCGACGTCGACGAGCTATCCGACACCCGGGCGGCCGCCTTTCGGGGCGAGCACCCGTGATCGTCCTGCTCGACACCCACACCCGCGGTGTGGGCCGGTCCGGACTGACCGTCTTGCCCCGGCCCCGGCCGACCCGGGAGGCTGCCGGGATGGGGCAGCGCGACGACCACCGGCCCGACCGGGGCGCCATCGACGCCGTCAGCCTCGACGTCGGCGGCGTGCTGGTGGTGCCCGACCACGGTCTGCTCGCGCACGCCCTCGACGGGGCGGGCATCGAGTACGACCGCGCCCGGTTCGGCGACGGTCACTACAGCGCCATGGCCGCGGTCGACCGGTGCCGCTCGCGGCCCGAGGAGTTCACCGACTACACCCACGGGTTCCTGCAGGCCGTCGGCGTGCCCGCCGCCCAGCTCGAGGCCGCCGTCGCCGTGCTCGAGCCGTGGCTCATCGCCCCCATCTGGTGCCAGCCCCTGCCGGGGGCGCTGGTGGCGGCCCGCCGGCTGGCCGCGGCGGGCCTGCGGCTGGCCGTGACCAGCAACTCCGACGGGTCGGTGGCCGACATGCTGGCCCGTCACGAGTACGCCCAGGTCGGCGAGGGCCCGGGGGTGCCGGTGGAGCACATCGGCGACTCGGCCGTCGTCGGGTTCGCCAAGCCGCATCCGCTGATGTTCGAGACGACGGCGGCCGCGCTCGGCCTGCCGCTCGACCGCGTCTGCCACATCGGCGACAGCGGCACCTACGACGCCGACGGCGCGTCGGCGGCCGGCATGCGCGCGGTGCACGTCGATCCGCTCGGACTGTGCCCGGCCGAGCACCATCACGCCGCGTCGCTGGCAACCTTCGCGGACGAGATCCTCAACGGTACGTGACCGTTCGATCACTGTTGGTGTCTGACTGGACGCAGGGTGAGCCAGGCGCCGTTCGGTGACCACGCCATGACGCCGAGTCGCCGTGCCCCACCCCGTAAGCTGGGAAGGCGTGGGTTTCAGCGATCGCTTCCGTGAAGCTGCCGAGGCAGCGCGCGCCAAGCTCGTCGAGCATGGCGTCATCAGCGACGCCGACGCGATCCACGGCATCCATGCGGTCGAGCCCCACGACCACGACATCGAGGTGGCCAAGCGGGCGATGGCGCGCGGTGCGCCCGATCCCTACTCGCTCATCACCCACGACGAGGTGGTGGTGCTCACCGGCATCCCCGTGGGTGGCCCGTCGCTGACCTACGCCGACGACGACCTCGGGGTGCGGTTCGACGCCCAGGACGGGCACCACCGCATCTGGTCGTTCGGCGTCCACGCCGGGCACGCGGCCGACGACGAGACGCAGTTCGACCCGGTGAGCTGGTACGAGTGGATGGTCGCGCTGCTCGCGGAACCCGAGCACGTCCCCGACCTCGGCGATGACGCGGTCTACGCCGACGGCCTGCTCTACGTGCGAGGGCAGGGACTGGCGTTCTACGTGCTGGTCGACGTGCCCGAGGGGTCGCCGGCCCGGCAGTGGACCGTGGCACTCGCCCGTCGCGTGCTCGAACGGCTGGACTCCGGCGAGGCGGGCTGACGCTGGTCGCCGACCCTACCGTCGAGCAGGGTCTGGAGCTCTCGTCGGCGCGCGGTCGCTGGGTGCTGGTGGCCACCGTGCTCGGCTCGGGGATCGCGTTCCTCGACTCGACCGTCGTCAACGTCGCCCTGCCCCACATCGGCGACGACTTCGACACCGGCGTGGGCGGCCTCCAGTGGGTGCTGAGCGGCTACCTGCTGGCGGTGTCGTCGCTCATCCTGCTCGGTGGCTCGCTGGGTGACCGCTTCGGCCGCAAGCGCGTGTTCCAGATCGGTGTGGTCGTCTTCGCGGTGGCGTCGTTGCTGTGCGCCGTGGCGCCGACCGCCGCACTGCTGGTGGTGTTCCGCGTGGTCCAGGGGGTGGGCGGCGCGCTGCTCACCCCGGGCAGCCTCGCCATCCTCGAAGCCAGCTTCCGCCCCAGCGACCGGGGTCGTGCCATCGGGGCGTGGTCCGGGCTGTCCGGCGTGGCCGGTGCGATCGGTCCCTTCGTGGGCGGCTGGCTGGTCGACGCCGCCTCGTGGCGGTGGATCTTCCTCATCAACCTGCCGCTCGCCGCCGTCGTGGTGGCGATCGCCGCGCGTCACGTCCCGGAGACCTCCGACGTCGACGCGCCCCGGCACGTCGACGCCGCCGGCGCGCTGCTCGTCGGGCTCGGGCTCGGGGGCGTGACCTGGGGGCTGATCGCCGCCGGCGACGAGGGCTGGGGCGACCCCCTGGTCTGGGGGCCCCTGATGGCGGGGGCCGCGGCGCTGGTGGTGTTCGTGGCCGTCGAGCGGGCCAGCCAGGCGCCGATGGTGCCGCCGTCGATCTTCGCGTCGGCGCAGTTCCGGGCGGCGAACCTCGTCACCGCCGCCATGTACGCGGCCCTCGGCGGGGTGTTCTTCCTGCTGGTGGTCCAGCTCCAGAACGTGCTCGGGTACTCGGCGGTGGAGGCCGGGGCGGCGTCCCTGCCCATCACGGTCATGATGCTGGGGTTGTCCGCCCGGTCGGGCGACCTCGCGGCCCGGATCGGTCCCCGGCTGCAGATGACCGTCGGGCCGTTGCTGGTCGCCGCCGGTGCCCTCCTCATGACCCGCATCGAGGCCGGCGTGAGCTACGTGGGCGGCGTCCTGCCCGCAGTGCTGGTGATGGGGCTGGGCCTGGCCACGGTCGTCGCGCCGCTCACCGCCACGGCGCTCGCCGCGGTCGACGACCGCCATGCCGGGATCGCGTCGGGCGTGAACACCACCGTCGCCCGGGTCGCACAGCTCCTGGCCGTGGCCGGGCTGCCGATGCTCGCCGGGATCACCGGCCGGTCGTACGTCGACCCGGTGGAGCTGTCCGACGGCTTCCGCACCGCGATGGCCATCACCGCGGGCTTGGCCGCACTGGGTGGCGTGCTCGGGTTCCTCACCGTGCGGAACCCCGCCAGGGCCCCGGGCGTCGAGGCGGCAGCGGCACCGACGGGCTGGTTCTGCGGCGCGGACGGTCCGCCCCTCAACACCTGCCCCGGGTCGGCGGCGGCTGGCGCCGGGGCTGGTCGCGCGGCATAGGGTGATGACACCGGCCGGGGAGCCGGAGGAGGAAGTCGCCAGGGCCTGGGGACGGGAGCGACGGGAGACACGCGTGTACAGCACGACGTTCCGACGGATCGGATCTGTTGCCCTGGGCGTCGCGGTCGTGGTCACCGGCGCGTGCAGCGGTGGCGGCAACTCGCCGTCGTCGGCCGGCAGCTCGACGGAGAGCGTGTCCACCGAGGTTCCCGGAGGCGTCTCGGCCGAGGCGCTCACGCCCGCGGGCACCGAGCTGGCGCTCGGCCAGACGGCCACGGTCGCCGTCGAGCACGCGGGACGCGAGGGCGTCGTGGCCGTCACGGTGATCGGGATCAAGGCCGGGGGCCCGCAGGACCTGCCCGCGCTGGGACTGGCCAACGGCGAGCCGTACTACGTGACGATGACGATCCAGAACACCTCCAGCCCGGTCGACCTCGGCGTCTACGACCCCGAGCCACCCCTCCAGGCGGTGCAGAACAACGGGCTGCTGGCCTCGGCGGTGAGCGAGCCCGACGGCTTCCTCCCGTGCCCCGACCTGGCGCCCACCGAGCTGGCGCTCGGCGCGAGCTTCACCACCTGCGAGGCCTTCGTCGCCGCCCGCGGCACGGTGGTGGTGGCGGTCAGCTACACGCCCATGCCCGGCAACGACCCCGTCATCTGGAAGTAGTAGGCCGGCGCACCGGGCCGGAGTCGACGAGCGAAACCCTGCCAGACCCCCACGCGTAGGCCGTGGCGAGCGCCCTGCCCGCCCGGCCTCTTGCAGGTGCTCACGCCGGGGCGTCGTCCCCGGGCCACGCCGCCTCCGCCCGCCGCATCACGTCACGCAGCGGCACGTGCCGGGTACGGGCCACGTGGGCGGCGTCCTCGTACTCGACCTTGACCCGGCCGGGGCTCACCTTCACCCGCACCGGGAGCCCGTCCACATCGACCGTCCCCGTCGCCCGCGCCCCCGGCCACCGTTCGAGGGTCGTGGCCCGCACGCCGAGCGACCCCGTCTCCGCCGCGAGGGTGCCGGCCACCGCGGCCACCAGCGCCGGGTCGGCCAGGGCGCTGACCACGTGCGCCGGGCGTCCCTTCTTCATGACCACGGGCGTGACCCAGGCGTCGTGGGCGCCGGCGTCGAGCAGCGCGGCGACGGCGTGGGCCAGCACCTCGCCGGTGGCGTCGTCGACGTTGGCCTCGACGAGCACGACCGGCTGGCCGGGGCGGACGCCCCAGGCCTCGCCGACCGCGGCGTCGTCCGACCGGCCGAGCACGACCTGGACGACGTTCGGGCGCCCGTCGATCTCCCGGCTCCCGGCCCCGAACCCGCTGGCCTCGATCCGGAGCGCCGGGAGCGGCCCCCAGCCGGTGACGGTGGCGGCCAGGAGCGCGGCCCCGGTCGGCGTGGTCAGCTCCATCGGAAGGTCGACCCCGTAGGTGGGGGCACCCTGCAGCAGCCGCACCACCGCCGGGGCGGGGTTGGGCAGCAGCCCGTGCGCGGCCCGCACCATGCCGGTGCCGGTCGCCACGGGGCTGGACCGCACCTCGTCCACCCCGAGGATCTCCAGCGCCGCGGCCGTGCCCACCACGTCGACGATGGCGTCGAGGCCGCCGACCTCGTGGAAGTGCACCTGCTCCGGCGGCCGGCGGTGGAGCCGGCCCTCGACCTCGGCCAGGGCCGCGAAGGTGGCGAGCGCCCGCCGCGTGACGCGCTCGGGGAGCCGGGCCTCCTCGACCATGCCGGTGATGTGGGCGGCCGTGCGGACCACCCCGGTCTCCCGCACCCGCACGTGAGCCTTGGTGGCGGCGAGGCCGCACCGCAGGACGGGCTCGACCTGCAGCTCCCAACCGTCGACGGGGAGCCGGGCCAGCAGGGCCCGGACCTCGTCGGGGTCGGCGCCGGCGTCGACCAGCGAGCCGAGCACCATGTCGCCGGCCGCGCCCGAGAAGCAGTGGAACCAGGCGACGGTGCGGGTCGTCACTTCAGCATCCGGAGCACGGCGCTGGCCGCGCCGAACCCGTTGTCGATGCCGACGACCGTCAGGCCGGCGGCGCACGAGGAGAGCATGGCCAGCAGCGCGGTCACGCCCTCCAGCGCCGCGCCGTAGCCCGCGCTCGTCGGGACGGCCACGACGGGAGCGGGGGTGATGCCGCCGACCAGGCTGGCCAGCGCGCCCTCCATGCCGGCCACCACGACGACGGCGTCCGCGGCGGCCAGCACGTCGGCCGAGCCCAGCAGCCGGTGGACGCCCGCCACCCCCACGTCGGTCAGGCGGACCGGGTCGACCCCGTGGGCGGCGAGCGTGGCGGCGCACTCCTCGGCCACGGGCATGTCGGCGGTGCCGGCCGTGCACAGCACGACCCGCTCGGGGCGGGGCGAGGCCTGCCGCCACCACAGGGTGGTGGCGGAACGTTCGCCGCCCGGGTTCCGGGCGAGGGCCGCGGCGGCCTGGTCGTCGTCGGCGCGGGTGAGCAGGACCGGCCCCGACCCGGGGGCCGACAGCAACTCGGCCACGATCTCGGCGCACTGGGTGGGCGTCTTGCCCGGGCCGTAGACGGCCTCGGCCATGCCCTGGCGTAGGGCCCGGTGGTGGTCGACCCGGGCGAACCCCAGATCGGCATACGGCAGGTGCCGCAGGCGGTCGACGGCGTCGTCGGTCGTGACGGCGCCGACCTGCACCGCGTCGAGCAACCGGCGGAGGGCGGCTTCGTCCACCCGACCAGCATGGTCCCTGGCCGGCCCGGGCGCCGAATGGTTGTGACAAGTGCGACTCGGCTACCCGCAACGTGATGGCGCCCGCCGACGTTCGCATTACGGGGGCAGGGGAACGTGCTCCGACGGACGTCACGAGCGTGGCACGGCCGGTGCCGGGGCCGGGCGTGCGCGGTCGAGGTGTCCGTCATGGACGAGACCACACCGGTCGCCGGGGTGTCGCCCCTGGCGACCGGCCCCGTCCGCCCCGTACGACCGGCCCCGTCCGCCCCGTACGACCGGCCCCGTCCGCCCCGTACGACCGGCCCCGTCCGCCCCGTCCGCCCCGTCCGCCCCGTCCGCCCCGTACGACCGGCCCCGTCCGCCCCGTCCGCCCCGGCC
>DASSGC010000723.1:0-11763 GCA_035693765.1 Acidimicrobiales bacterium | reverse complement strand
ACCGCCCCGAGGAGCGCCTCGACGGTCGCGCCGACCGCAACGAGCGCGACGGCCAGACCAACGGCGTGGCGACGCCCGGCCAGGCAACGACCGGCCAGGCAACGCCGGGCCCCGCGGCGACGGGAGCGCCACGACCGACCGCCGACGACCCCGCGGTCAACGAGCCCGTGGCCGTCGCCGGCTACCTCGACCTGCGCGACGAGGGCTACGGCTTCCTCCGGGTCCGGGGCTACCTGCCGTCGAAGGACGACATCTACGTCTCGGTCAAGCAGGTCCGCCAGTTCGGCCTGCGCAAGGGCGACCACGTCAGCGGGGCGAGCCGCCCGGCCATGCGCAACGAGAAGAACCCGGCGTTGCTCCGCATCGACCAGGTCAACGGGGTCGACCCCGAGCAGGCCCGCAAGCGCCGCCGCTTCGAGGACCTGACGCCGCTGTTCCCCGACGAGAAGCTCCCCCTCGAGACCGCCGCCGACCCCACCAACATGACCGCCCGGATCATCGACATGATCGCCCCCATCGGCAAGGGCCAGCGGGGCCTCATCGTGTCGCCGCCCAAGGCGGGCAAGACGGCCATCGTCAAGCAGATCGCCCGGTCGGTGGAGACGAACAACCCCGAGGTCAAGCTCATCGTCGTGCTCGTCGACGAGCGCCCCGAGGAGGTCACCGACATGCGCCGGTGGCTGCGCGGCGAGACCAGCGAGGTGGTCGCCTCGACGTTCGACCGGCCCAGCGAGGAGCACACCCAGGTCGCCGAGCTCACCATCGAGCGGGCCAAGCGCCTGGTCGAGGACGGCCAGGACGTCTGCATCATCCTCGACGGCATCACCCGCCTGGCCCGGGCCTACAACCTGGCGGCGCCGGCGACGGGCCGGATCATGTCGGGCGGCGTCGACTCCGGCGCTCTCTACCCGCCCAAGAAGTTCTTCGGTGCGGCCCGCAACATCGAGGAGGGCGGCTCGCTCACGATCCTGGCGACCGCCCTGATCGAGACCGGGTCGAAGATGGACGAGGTCATCTTCGAGGAGTTCAAGGGCACCGGCAACATGGAGCTGCGGCTCGACCGGCGCCTCGCGGAGCGCCGCATCTACCCGGCCATCGACGTCGAGGCCAGCTCCACCCGCCACGAGGAGCTGCTGTTCGCCCGCAACCAGCTCAACCTGGTCTGGGCCCTGCGCCGGGTGCTGTCGGCGATGTCGTCGACCGACGGCGGGAATGCCGCGGCGCTCGAGCTGTTGATCGACCGGATGAAGACCTTCCGCACCAACGACGAGTTCCTGGCCGAGGTGGCCAAGAACAGGTTGGCAGCGGGCTGACCTCGTCCTTAGACTGCGACGCCTTTCAATCCGCCAGGAGATCGTCATGAAGACGGGCATCCACCCCGACTACGTCGAGACGACCGTGCGCTGCTCGTGCGGCAACAGCTTCACCACGCGCTCGACCAAGAGCGACCTGCACGTCGAGCTGTGCAGCGAGTGCCATCCCTTCTACACCGGCAAGCAGAAGCTGGTCGACACGGGTGGCCGCATCGACCGGTTCGAGCGCCGGTACGGCAAGCGCAAGCAGAAGTAGGTTCCCGCCATCGACGGCGAGCGCCGCGCCGCGCTCGACGCGGCCAAGCTCGCCGCCCTGGTGGCGGGGCGCTGGGGCCCCGGCGAGCGTGCCCGCCACCGCCTGGGCGCCGCCGCCGCGCTGCTCGACCCCGGCGGCCGGGCGTGGGTGCTCGTCGAGCGCGACGCCGACCGCAGCCTGGGCCCCGCGCTCGTGTGGGCGGAGCGCCACGGCGTCTCCGACCTCCACCTGCTGGCCGGGGCGCCCGACCGCGCCGGTGGCACGGCGGCAGCGGGGCTGCTGGCCCGGCAGGCCGCCTACTTCACGGCGCCACCCGCGGTGTGGGCCGTGGCGCCGGCGGGCACCGACGGCGCGCCCGACGCGCCCGTCCCTGCGCTCGTCCCCGCGCCGCCGGCCCCCGTGCCCGCCCGTGCCGAGGCCCCGGCGCCCACCGACCTCGTCGACCTGCTGATCGATGCCGGGCTGGAGATCGTCGTCGAGGGCGGGCTCGTGCGGGGCGAGGTCAACGGCCTGGAGGTGGCGCGCATCGTGGCCGGCACCACCACCGCGGGCGAGCCGATCGACACCCCCCAGCTCGAGGTGGGGGTGGGCAAGGCCGACCGCGAGCTGACCGCGCTGGTGCACGGCGGCCTCCCGCCCGTCGACCAGCTCGCCCGCGTGGTGGAGATCGTCCGGGCCCACCGCCGCCCCGGCGCGCCACGCCACCCCCTCAACCAGCTCGTGCCCGACCGCTGGCTGCGGGCCGTGCTGTGCCGCGCCCCGGGCCTCGTCGGCCTCGCGTCGCTGCGGCCGGCCGAGGGGGCCCGGCCCCGTCGCGACCTCAGCGAGCGGGGCGTGGCCGTGGCCACGGGCGAGACCGGCGACGGCGTGCCGGTGGTGGTCGCCTGCACGGTCGGCATGGCCCTCGACCTGGTGCCCACCGCGGCCGACGCGCGGGCGACCGTCGCTCCCGGCGCCCGGCTGCTGCTGGCCGTGCCCGCGCGCGACGACCACCCCGGCACCCGCCGGCTGGCGGCACGGCTGAAGGAGCCGGCCGAGGTCGTCACGATCCCCGGCGACTGGGGCGCACTCGCCTGAGGGCGCACGTAGACTCGCCGTGCGAGCTCGGGTGACGATCTCGGGGGCGAGGAGCGGCAGATGCCCAGCAACGAAAGCACCTACGACCACACGGCCGGCGACGCACACGGCGACGACACGCCCGGCGGCGACTGGCGTTCGAGCGGCGTCCTCGCCTGGACCGAGCACGACGGTCCCGGGCGCCCGCCCCGGGCCCCCGGCCGCGGGCTCTCGTTCGCCCTCGCGGCCACGCTCGGCGTCATCCTCGCCGGCATGCTCAGCACCGACACGCTGTGCCCCGACCACCGCAACTGGGTGCTGGCCCTGGGCACGGCCGGCCTGGTCGGCACCGTCGTCGCCATCACCGGCCTGGTGAAGGGCTGGGCGGTGGCGCCCTACCTGACGCTGGCGGTGTCGTTCACCGGCATCTCGATCGGCCTGATCGACGCCATCCACGACCCGACCCGCGGCCGGCTGATCGCCCTCGGCTTCGGCGCCTGCGCCGCGCTGGCCGCGGTGCTCGCCGGCGGGACCGTCCCCCTCGCCCTGTGGGACCGGCGGGTGCGCCGGGACGCCCGGCCCGACGCCGCGCCGCGCCGCGCCGCGACCCTGGCGGCCAGCGACGCCCGGCCCGCGGTCGCCACGCCGGTCGACACGCCGGTCGACGCGGCCGTCGACACGCCGGTCGACACCGAGGTCGACACCGCTGTCGACACGGTGGCGGACGACGCCCGCGACGGGGCGCTCACCCGTCGCGAGTGAGCCTTCCCGGCCCGGTCCGCGCCCACGCGGCGCGCCCCCTGCTCCTGGTGCTGGCCGGCGCGATCCTGGCCGCCGCAGTGATGCTCGTCGGCGCCGCCGACGCGCGCCAGGACCGGCGCCGGGCCGCGACCGCCCTGCGGGTCGAGGGCGAGGTGACCGGCGGCAGCCGGCGCGGCGATCAGATCCCCGTCTCCTACCGCAACCCGGTCACCGGCCAGGAGATCGAGGTCGCGGTCCACCCCGCGGGCGCGGCGCTGCTGCCCGGGGGCGATGCACCCGACCTGCGACCCGGCGACCGTGTGGACCTGGAGGTGGCGCCCGACGACCCCGACGCCGTCCGCCTGGCCGGCGACCGGCTGCCCTGGTTCCACCCCGCTGCGGTGCTGCCCTTCCTCGTGGTGCCGCTGATGTTCTGGCTGCTCCGCCGGTGGTCGCTGCGCCGCACGGTCCGGCTCGTGCGGTCGGACGGCACCTCGTTCGCCATGCTCGGGGCCATCGCCCCGTCCCGGCCCTTCCACCGGGCGCCGGTCCTGCACCTCTACCCGCTCGATGCCCCGGCGGGCGCGCCGCCGACCTGTGCCGTCCGGGTGCTCACCACCGCGGGGTGCCCGGTCGCGGGTCCCGCGTTCCCCGTCGAGGTGAAGGGCGTGCCCCGGCCGCTCGGCCGCGTCGCCGCCCGGGCCGGGCCGGGCGACGGCGTCCTGTGGCCCGCCGCCCGTGCCGCGCTGCACGGCGCGTGGCCCCGGCCCGCCGCCGTCGTCGACCCGGTGCCGCCGGCGCCCGCCCCGGAGGCGGCGCTGCCCGCCTGGCTG
This sequence comes from Acidimicrobiales bacterium, assembly GCA_035693765.1. Classification (GTDB taxonomy): domain Bacteria; phylum Actinomycetota; class Acidimicrobiia; order Acidimicrobiales; family VFJN01; genus ZC4RG19. Next base: position 7,564 of record DASSGC010000723.1, on the reverse strand, counting down.
GGCAGCGGCGAGCCGTTCCCCCAGCGCACCGGCGCGTCGTCGGTGCTCCGGCCGGCGCTGGTGGCCGTGGCCGTCACCCTGGTCCTCGGCGTGGGCGTCACCACGGTGACCCTGGCCAACGCCGCGGCCGCCCGCCGTGACGTGGCGCGGCGGCTCGAGGCCGTCGGCGAGGTCGTCGACCGCGACGGCGGGGCCTTCACGGTGGACGTCCGCTACACCGGCACGGACGGCCGCGAGCGGACGGCGACGGCCGGGGTCGCCACGCCGGGCGACTACACGGTCGGCCGCCGCTACCCGCTCCTCGTCGATCCTGTCGATCCCCGCGACGTGGTGCTCGGCCGCGAGCGCTACGACCGGGCGTTCCCGATCGTCATCGGCTGGCTGCCGGCCGCCGCGGCGGTGCTCGACGCCGCGGCCCGGGCGCGTGTGTGGCGGCGCTCGCGCCGGGTGGCGCGGACGGGCCCGTGGTCGCAGGCGGACGTCTGGGCCGGCGCCGACGGGTCGCTGCTGTTCGGCGACCGCCGGCGGGGCTACCTGCGGGCCGGGCTGCTGCACCACCCGGTCGACGCCTGGCTGCGGCGACGGTCGGGCCGGGACGAGCCGCCCGGCGCGGCGCCGCTCGTCCCCGACGCCGCCCGGGTGGTGCTCGCCGGCACCGTCGAACCCGGGGGCGTCGTCGCGGTCATCGACGGCGAGGGCGGCGTGTACGTCGTCCCCCGGCGGCTCGGCGTGCCGGGCGGGCCGGGTGGGCCGGCGACCGCGGGCTCCGCCGGCTCGCTGCGCGACCGGGTGCGGGAGCGGGTGGCGTGGGCCAAGAGCCGTAGCCGGCTGTTCGGGTAGTGAACGAGGATCCCGACGGTGCGGCTGCCCGGCACGCATGCCGGTAGCCTCGCAAGACGTGTTGGACCGCCTCGAGGAGCTGCATCGCGAGTTCGGTGATCTCGAGGCGCGCCTCGGCGACCCTGACCTGATCGCGGACCAGCGCCGCTACCAGCAGGTGGCCAAGCGCTACCGGGAGATCGAGCCCATCGTCGAGCGGGCCCGCGAGCTGCGGCAACGGCGCGACGACCTGGAGACGGCCCGCGAGATGCTGACCGACGCGGCCGGCGACGACCGCGAGATGCTGCGGGCCGAGGTCGACCAGGCCGAGACGGCCATCGTCCGGCTCACCGACGAGCTGCGCCTGCTGCTGCTGCCGCGCGACCCCAACGACGAGCGCAACGTGATCGTGGAGATCCGCGGTGCCGAGGGCGGCGAGGAGGCGAACCTCTTCGCCCGCGACCTGTTCGAGATGTACCGGGCCTTCGCCGCCCGTCACGGGTGGTCGGTCGAGGTGCTCAGCGCCGACCCCTCCGACCTGGGCGGGTACAACGAGATCGTGTTGGCGCTCAAGGGCGACGGCGTGTGGGCCCGGATGCACCACGAGGCCGGGCCCCACCGGGTGCAGCGGGTGCCGGTGACCGAGAGCCAGGGGCGCATCCACACCTCGTCCGCCACGGTGACCGTGCTGCCCGAGGCCGAGGAGGTCGACGTCGATCTCGACCCCAACGACCTGCGCATCGACGTGTTCCGGTCGTCCGGGCCGGGCGGCCAGAGCGTCAACACGACCGACTCGGCGGTCCGCATCACCCACCTCCCCACCGGCACGGTGGTGTCGATGCAGGACGAGAAGAGCCAGATCCAGAACCGGGCCAAGGCGCTGGCCGTGCTCCGCGCCCGGCTGCTGAAGGCCGAGCAGGACCGGCAGGCCGACGCGGCCTCGGCCGCCCGCCGGGGCCAGGTGGGCGGCGGGGGCCGCTCGGAGAAGGTGCGCACCTACAACTTCAAGGAGAACCGGGTCACCGACCACCGCATCGGGCTCACCGTCTACAAGCTGGACAAGGTGCTGGGCGGCGACCTCGACGAGATCAGCGACGCGCTGGTGGCCGACGAGCAGGCGCGCCGGCTGGCCGAGGCCACCTGAGCGGTCGTGGCGGGAGACGGGACCGACGGGGCGGCAACGGTGCCGCCGGCGGCGGCCGGCGAGGGCGTCGCCTGGCGCCGGTTGCTGGACGACACCCGGCGGCGGCTGGCGGCGGCCGGCATCGACAACGCGGCCCAGGAGGCCCGGTGGCTGGTGCAGCGCGCCGCCGGCTTCGACACGGGTGAGCTGGCCCTGGGCCTCGACGAGCCGGCGACGCTCCGGGGCGCCACGTTCCTCCACACCATGGTGGCGCGGCGAGTGGCCGGCGAGCCCCTCCAGTACGTGATGCAGCGGTGGGCGTTCCGCACGCTCGACCTCTACGTCGACGACCGGGTGCTCATCCCCCGGCCCGAGACCGAGGCGCTCGCGGGCCTGGCCCTCGACGAGTGCCGCCGCCTGTCGGCCCGCCGGGCGGTCGACCTCGGGACCGGCTCCGGGGCGCTGGCCCTGAGCCTGGCGGTCGAGCGGCCGGGCCTGGAGGTGTGGGCCACCGACGCCTCGCCCGGCGCCCTGGCGGTGGCCAGCGCCAACCTGGCCGGCCTGGGTCGCCGCGGCGCGGGCGTGCGCCTGGCCGAGGGGTCGTGGTTCGCGGCCCTGCCGGCCCGGCTCGCCGGCACCGTCGACGTGATCGTCAGCAACCCGCCGTACGTGGCCGAGGACGAGATGGCCGACCTGCCCGCCGAGGTCGTCGACTGGGAGCCCCGCCAGGCGCTCTGCTCCGGCCCCTCGGGCCTGGAGGACATCGAGGTCATCGTGGCCGACGCCCCCCGCTGGCTGTCCCGCCCCGGCTCGCTGCTCGTCGAGATGGCGCCCCACCAGGCCCGCCGGGCGGTCGAGCTGGCCCGCCGGGTGGGGTTCGGGTCGGCCACCGTGTGGCCCGACCTCGCCGGGCGCGACCGCATCCTGCTGGCGCGGACGTGAGCGCGCCCACCATCGCCGCCGATCCCGTCCCTCGGGCCGTCGCCGCGGCCGCCGCCGTGCTGCGGGCGGGCGGGCTCGTGGTCGTGCCCACCGACACCGTCTACGGGCTGGCGGCCCTGCCCGGCGACCGCGCCGCCACCGCCCGGCTGTTCGGCCTCAAGGGCCGCAGCGCGGCCGTCCCGGTCGCCGTGCTGTGCGCGTCGCCGGGCCAGGCGCTGGCGCTGGCGGCGCCGGCGCGGCTGACCGAGGAGGCGCGGCGCATGGCGACCCGGCTGTGGCCGGGGCCGCTGACGCTGGTGCTCCCCCGGCGGGAGGGCCTCGACTACCACCTCGGCGAGCCGGCCGCGACGATCGGCGTGCGCTGTCCCGACCACCCGTTCGTGCGGGGCCTGGCGGCCGAGGTCGGCCCGCTGGCGACCACGAGCGCCAACCGCCACGGCGAGCCGACGGCGGTCGACGCCGCCGGGGTGGCGGCGGCGCTGGGCGCGGGGGTGGGGCTGGTGGTGGACGGCGGGCGGTGCGCGGGTGCGCCGTCGTCGGTGGTGGACGCCACCGGCCCGTCGTGGACGATGTTGCGGGAGGGCCCCGTGTCGCTGGACGCGGTCCGGGACGCCGCCGGCGCGGCGACGACCCCCGGGCGGCGCGGATGATGCCCGGCAGGGCGGCGCCGCGGGTGCTCGACCCGCTGGAGTACCCCTTCGACGTCCCGCGCGCCGGCTACGTCTGGCAGGCGGGCGCCGGGGGCCGGGCGTCGAACCTGGCCCCGGACGTCGCGGCCGCCCGGGCAGCGGCCCGTGCCGCCGCGCCGCCCGCGCCGGCGGCGGGGAGGCCGGCCGGGCGCGGGGGCGAACCGGCCGGCCGCACCGCGGTGCTCGCCATCGGGTCGAACGCGTCGCCGACCCAGCTCGACCGCAAGTTCGCGGCGGCCGCCTTCGCCGACCCGGCGACGCCCGAGGGCCGCATCCCGGTGGTGCCGGCCACCGTGCCCGACGTCGACGTCGTGTACGCCGCCCGGGTGGCGCACTACGGGGCGGTGCCCGCCACGCTCGCGCCGTCGCCGGGCACGGTGGCGCAGGTGTTCGTCACGTGGCTCACGCCGGCGCAGCTCGACCGGATGAACGAGACGGAATCGCTCGGCCGGGCCTACCGGCTCACGCCTGTCCCCGGCGTCCGCATCGACGGCTGCGACCCGGCCACGGTGCCGGCCTACACCGCGATCGCCGGTGTGGCCCGCTTCGGCGGCGGTCCCCTGGCGGTCGCCCGCGTGCCGGCCACCGGCCGCAGCTTCCCGGCGGCGACGCAGCGGGCCGTGTGGGACCGCCTGGCCGCGGCGGGGGGCGAGCCGGGCGGCGTCCCCGCCCTGCTGGCGGCCGTCGTGGCCGATCCGGACCGGCGGGCCGCGGTGGCCGCGCTGCTCCGGTCGGGCCGGCTGCCCTGAGCGCGCCCACACCCGGCCACGCTTGGCGCTCATATCAGCACGCTGTGTACGATCGTGCGCGTGCCATCTCCGGGATGCCTACTGTCGAGTGCGACATGGGGACCAGGGGCGATCCACAGGCATTGATCGGCGATGCGCCGGGTCGGTTGCGGACGCTCCGGGCGGCCCTGACGACCTGGAAGCACGGCGCCCGCGTGGCGGAGGCCCACCGGCAGGCGGCCGAGCTGGCCGAGGTGTCGCCCGAGGACGGCGGGACCGTCCACGACCTGCCGCCCGGCGGGCCCGCCGGCGACGCGGGCGACGCGGGCGACGACGCCCGGGCCGCCGGCCTCGGGGACCTCCCGCCGGCCCGTCCGCCCAGCCTCGACCGCGACGAGGTCGAGACGGTCGCCTCGTCCTACGTGGTGGTGGCGCTGCCCGACCGGTGGCGCGTCGTGGGCCGCGGCTACCTGGCGGTGAGCGACGGCCACCACAACTGGGCGGGCACGAGCACGCTGGTCACGGAGCGCGACGCCTCCCGTGCCGCCATCTACGACGCCGGGCCCATCGGCGCCTGCCTCACCCCGCAGGTGCTGCTCGGCGGCCTGGAGCTGACGCCCACCGAGGTCGCCGAGATCGAGGGCCGCCGCTGCCTGGTGGTCGAGGCCAGCCTCGCCCGGCCCGCACGCGGGGCCGGGCACCCGACGCTGCGCCTGCTCCGCGACCTGGTCGGGATCGACCACCGCGTGTGGCTCGACGCCGCCACCGGCATCGTGCTGCGCCACGAGGGATCGGTCGGTGGCGAGCCGTGCGCCACCACGGTGCTCACCGACCTGGTGTTCGACGAACCTGTCGACGAGGATCAGTTCCGGCCGCCGCCGGGTGCCGTGGTGCGGTCCCGCCACGAGCTGCTGCGCGACCACCTGTCCGAGATGGGCATCGATCCCGATACGGTCGACCTCGACGACCCGGCAGAGGTCCGCGCCGCGCTCCGCCAGGGCCGGTAGGCCCCCGTGGGTGGGGAGACGCCTGCGGAGTCGTTACGATTGTCGGACCCTTGTGAGGAGTGATCCGTGAGCGGTCTTTGGCCGCAGTTGGCCCTGGTGGCCGTGCTCGTGCTCGTGAACGCCGCGTTCGCCGGTACGGAGATGGCCCTCGTGTCGCTGCGGGAGGGTCAGCTCCAGCGACTCGAGCAGCGGTCGTCGACCGGCGCCCTCGTGGCGCGGCTGGGTCGCGATCCCAACAACTTCCTCGCCACCATCCAGATCGGCATCACGCTCGCCGGGTTCCTGGCCTCGGCCGCCGCCGCGGTCTCGCTGGCCGAACCCCTGGAGCGGAACCTCGACGCGCTCGGCGGTGCGGCGCGGCCGGTGTCGATCGTGGTCGTCACGCTGCTGCTGGCCTACTTCACGCTGGTGTTCGGCGAGCTGGCGCCCAAGCGCGTGGCCATGCAGCGGGCCGAGCGCTGGGCGCTGCTGGCAGCCCGCCCGCTGTCGTTCATGTCGACGCTCACGCGGCCGGTGGTGTGGCTGCTGTCGCAGTCGACGGACCTGGCCGTGCGGCTGATGGGCGGCGATCCGTCGCTGCAGCGCGAGGCCGTGACCGAGGCGGAGCTGCGCGAGATGGTCGGCACCCAGACGAGCTTCACCCCCAAGCAGCGGCTCATCATCGACGGCGCGTTCGAGATCTCGGAGCGAACGCTCGACGAGGTGCTGCGCCCGCGGCCCGACGTGATGGTCCTCGACGCCGACTGGACGGCCAAGCACGCCCTCGACGAGATGGTCGCCAGCGGTCATTCACGCGCCCCGGTCGCCCACGACGGCAACCTCGACGACGTGGTGGGTGTGGTCCACCTGCGCGACCTGCTCGACGGCAGCGACCGCCCGGTGGGCGAGCTGGCGGGCGAGCTGGCCGCGTTCCCGGAGACCGCGGGCGTGCTCGACGTGCTGCACGAGATGCAGACGCACCGGGTCCAGCTCGCCCTCGTGGTCGACGAGCACGGGGCGGCCGCCGGCATCGTGACCGTCGAGGACCTGCTCGAGGAGCTGGTCGGCGAGATCTACGACGAGACCGACCGCGACGTGGTGAGCGTGCGGCGGGAGCCCGACGGGTCGCTGGTGCTTCCCGGCCGGTTCCCGGTGCACGACCTGGTGGACGTGGGCGTGACCGACATGCCCGAGGGCCCCTACGCGACCGTGGCCGGGCTGGTGCTCGACCTGCTGGGCCGGGTGCCCGAGGCACCGGGGGACACCGTCGTGGTGGCGGGGCGCAGCATCGAGGTGCTGGCCGTGGACGGCCGGGCCATCACCGAGGTCCGCATCGGCCCCAAGCGCGACCACCCGCCGGTCCCCAGTCCCCGGGAGCCCGACCGCGCCGGCGCCTGACCTCGGGCGCGGCACCCGGTCGGCGGGCTGACCGGATCGGCGGTTTGCGGCCGCCCGGCGGTGGTAGCGGTGCGGCGTGGACGGAACGGTTGGGGACCGCTACGAGGTGGGCGCGGTGATCGGCCGCGGCCGCTCGGCCGTCTACCGGGGCCGGGACCGTCGCCTGGGCCGTGAGGTGGCGCTCAAGCGGGTGGTCCTCGACGGCGGGCCCGGCGGCGACGACCTCCGGGCCCGGACGCTGCGGGAGGCGCGGGCCACCGCCCGGCTGGCGTCGCCCCACGTGGTCGGGGTCTACGACGTGGTCGAGGAGCCTGACGCCATCTGGCTCGTGATGGAGCTGGTGCGGGCGCCGAGCCTCCGCCAGATGGTCGACGAGCGCGGCCCCCTGGACGACGTCACCGCCGCTCGAGTCGGGCTCGGCGTGCTGGCCGGGCTGGTGGTGGCCCACGCGGCCGGCATCGTGCACCGCGACGTCAAGCCGGCCAACGTGCTCGTGGGCCCCGGGCCGGCCGTGACGCTGGCCGACTTCGGCGTCGCCTCCTGGAGCGACGACTCCTGCAGCGACGACGCCGGTCAGACCCTGCCGGGCATGGTCATCGGCTCCCCGTCCTACATGGCGCCGGAGCAGGCCGCCGGCGGGGCGGTCGGGCCGGCGGCCGACCTCTGGGGGCTCGGCGCGGTGCTCTACTTCGTCCAGGAGGGCGAGGCGCCGTTCACGGGCACCACGGCCATGGCCGCGGCGCTCGCCGTCGTCCACGACGAGCCCCGCCCCCAGCGGCGCCCCGGGCGGCTGGGCCCCCTCATCGGTCTGCTGCTGGCCAAGGACCCCGGGCGGCGTCCCCCTCCCGCCCGGGTCCGTGCCGAGCTTGCGGCGGTGGC
>DASSGC010000722.1:0-2249 GCA_035693765.1 Acidimicrobiales bacterium | reverse complement strand
CTGCTCGGCGAGCCGCCCGACGCTGCGCCGGCGCAGATCGGACAGGTGGTGCAGCGACCCACCGTGCTCGCGCCGCCAGGTGTCGAGCAGCACCCCCTCGCGCAGGGCGGAGTCGGAGACGGTCAGCTCGGTCGCGCCGATCTCGTGGACCACCTGCTCGAGGATGAGCGCCCCGGCGAGGACGATGTCGGCCCGGGTCGCCTCGAGCCCGGGCGTCCTGGCCCGCTCCTTGACCGTGGGCGCCCTGACCAGGCGCCGGACCACCCAGTCGATGTCGTCGCGGGTGACGGTCATGTTGTTGAGCGTGCGGGGCACGGTGCCGTCGCCGCGCGAGGCGGCGCGGACCGCCACCATCCGGCACACCGCCTCGATCGTCCCCGACGAGCCCACGGCCACGTCGAACCCGGACCGCTCGATCTCGCGGACGGCCGGCGCCAGCGCGGCGCGTATGTCGCGCCGGCAGGCCTCGACCGCCCCGTTGGTCAGCTTGCTCTTGCCGAAGTAGCGGCGGGTCAGGCGGATGGCGCCGAGCTTCAGGCTGCGCGACGCCAGCACGTCGCCCTTGCTGCCCAGGACCAGTTCGGTGGAGCCGCCGCCGATGTCGCAGACGACGACCTTCTGGTCGAACACCGGCACGGCCTGGAGGACGCCCAGGTGGATGAGGCGCGCCTCCTCGAACCCCGAGATCACCTCGACGTCGACCCCGACCTCGCGGGCCCGCTCGATGAACACGGCGCGGTTCTCTGCCTCGCGCACGGCCGAGGTGGCCACTGCCCGCATGGTCGCCCCGTGGATCGCCGCCACCTGCCGGAAGCGGACCAGCGCCTCGATGCCGCGGGTGATCGCCGCCGGCGTGAGGTGCTTCATGTCACCGGCCGACGAGCCGAGCCGCACCATCTCGCGCTCGCGCTCGACCACCTCGATGCGATCCTCGTCGACGCGGGCGACGACCAGGTGCACCGAGTTGGTGCCGATGTCGACCGCTGCCAACACGCTCGTCACGGCCCCACTCTGCCGTGTCGATCGTCCCGTGGCGACGACCGTGGCTAACCTCGTCGCCCATGGCCAAGCCAGCGAAGCGCCGGGTGCCGGGGGGCCGGGTCACACCCAAGGGGTCCAGTCAGGCCGACAGGCGACCGGCGCAGTCGACGCGCTATACGCCGCCCGTGCCCCGCGAGGTCAAGGTCAGCCCCTCGTGGGTGCCGGTGCTCATGTTCGCCCTGCTCGGCATCGGCCTCGTGGTGATCTTCCTCAACTACCTCGGTGTGCTGCCCGGCGGCATGAGCAACGCCTACCTCGGCGTCGGCCTCGTCGCGATCTGCGCCGGCATCATCACGGCGACCCAGTACCGCTGAGCACGCGGGGTGGTCGGCACGGGTGCCGGCCCTGCGGCCGCAGGCGACCCCAGCTGAAGGCCAGGTGGCGCCGGCGCACCTGGTCAGCGAACTGCCTGCACGGAGGGTGTCTGCGCCACTACAGAAGTTACATCGGTGTTACGCTCCCCAGGCTTGTCCACAGCTTGTGGGAAAGCGGTGATGTGGGGCGCCTCCGCGAACGGCGGCGCTCACGGCGCGGCTATCCGTCGAGCGAGGCAACCAGATCCATGTCCTCCATGCAGTGGCGTGGCGGCTCGGGGACCTCGTCGTTGGCGCTGGTCATCCGCACCTCGGTGCCGCACGACGAGCACCGGTAGATCAGGCGCACCTTGCGCAGCGCACCCGGGGGCGGGGGCGGCGGCAGCGGGGTGGCCAGGCCGCTCATCACCGCGAAGCCGATCTTGAGGATCACCCACCCCGCCAGCACCGCGACCGCCACCGCCAGCGCGCCGGCCCCGGTGAGCCACCAGGCCACGAGGCCCGCGATCGCCAGAGCGACCAGCGTCGGCCACGAGATCTTGGGTCGGCGGGCGGCCAGGCTGCTCACCGCCACATCGTAGGGGCCGCCGGCCCGGCCCCCACGAGTCGCTGGTTCCGCCCGTCAGCCCGGGCTGTTCTCGGTGGCCACGAAGGGGCGGCAGGCCTGGCCGCGCAGGGCCGGGCACGGCGCCGGGCCGACCGCCGGCACCTCGACCCCGTCGATGGACGACAGCACGAGGGACGAGGGCATGCGCCCGGTGCGGGCGACCCGGATCGTGGGGACGGCCCCGCCGTAGTCGGGGTTCTCGAACTCCCAGGTGGCGTGGTTGCGCCCCGGCGTGGCGATCGTGAGGCGGAGCTGCGAGCCGGCCCGGAAGGCGTGCGCGAACGACG
>DASSGC010000721.1:0-9860 GCA_035693765.1 Acidimicrobiales bacterium | reverse complement strand
CGTCGTCCCGGGGCCGGGACCGCCGCTCGGCCGCGGTGGCGAGCAGGTAGCCGACCATCTCGCCCATCAGCTCGGCGATCCGCTCCTGGGGCCAGTCCGTGGCCCCCGGGATCGCCGCCTCCGACCAGGCGTAGAAGCGCGGCCAGTCGCCCTCGGGGATGCCCAGCAGGTCGCTGATCACCCGCAGCGGGAACGGCACGGCCAGCTCGGCCACCACGTCGACCGGATGCCCGAGCGGCAGCGCGCCGACGGCGGCCCGGGCCCGGGCCCGGATCGAGGCGCTGAGGGCCCGCATCACCGGCGGCGAGAACGCCGGCTGCACGAGCCGGCGGTAGCGGGTGTGGGCCGGGGGGTCGGTGTGCATCATCGTCGGCGGCGTCTCGTACTCGGCGCCGATCTCCATCAGCAGGATCCCCCGGCCGGAGCAGAACGTCGCGGGGTCGCGGGACGCGGCCGTGACGTCGGCGTGGCGGGCGAGGACCCACGCGCCGTGTCCGGCGTCGAACGCCACCGGCGCCTCGGCCCGCAGCCGGGCGAGGTGCGGGAAGGGGTCGCCGGCCAGGAACCCCTCGTCGAGCACGGGCCCGACCAGGCTGGCCTCGGTGGCCTCGGTGGCCTCGGTGGCGGTCGTACCGTCGGTGCCCACGTGCCCTCCCTCGACCGGCTCGACCCGGCTCGGCCCGCGCCCGCCCCGCGCCCGTAGGTGTCGGAAGCGGGGTGACTCATGGCACGATATCTGACGCGGTCTCAGATCTCAGCCGGGAGGGTTCATGGAAACCAAGGACACGCTCTACGTGGGCGGCGAGTGGGTGGCGCCGGCCGGCACCAACACCATCGAGGTGATAAGCCCCACCACCGAGGAGGTCATCGCCCGGGTGCCCGAGGCGTCGGAGGCCGACGTCGACCGGGCGGTCGAGGCGGCCAAGGCCGCGCTGGCGGGCCCGTACCCGCAGCTCCCGCCGTCCGAGCGGGCCGGGTACATCCGGAAGCTCTCGCTCGCGGTCCAGGCCCGGAGCCAGGAGATCGCCGACGTCATCACCGCGGAGATGGGCTCGCCGTCGAGCTGGGCGCTCGTAGGCCAGGTGTTCTCGTCGACGATGGTGCTCGACGGTTGGGCCGACCTCACCGAGACGTTCCCGTTCGAGGAGATCCGACCCGGCGCCATGGGCCCGGTGATGGTCCGCAAGGAGCCCGTCGGCGTGTCGGCCGGGATCATCCCATGGAACGTGCCGCTGTTCATCGTCGCCCTCAAGCTGGGCGCGGCGCTGGCCGCCGGGTCGCCCATGATCCTCAAGCCGTCGCCCGAGACGCCGCTCGACGGCTACATCCTGGGCGAGATCCTCGACGAGATCGACCTCCCCAAGGGCATGGTGTCGATCCTCGCCGCCGGCCGGGAGGTGGGGGAGTACATCGTCCGCCACCCCGGCGTCGACAAGGTCGGCTTCACCGGCTCGACGGCGGCGGGCCGCAAGGTCGGCGCCATCTGCGGCGAGCTGCTCAAGCGGTGCACGCTCGAGCTGGGCGGCAAGTCGGCCGCCATCATCCTCGAGGACGCCGACCTGGCCAGCGCCCTCCCGCTGCTCATGCCGAACTCCTTCATGAACAACGGTGAGGCCTGCGTCGCGCAGACCCGCATCCTCGCCCCCCGGTCGCGCTACGGCGAGGTGGTCGAGGCCGTGGCCGAGGCGGTGAAGGGCCACACGGTGGGCGACCCGGCCGACCCCAGCGTCGCCATCGGCCCGCTGGTGGCCGAGCGCCAGCGCGACCGCGTGCTCGGCTACATCGAGAAGGGCAAGGCGGAGGGCGCGACGCTCACCGTCGGCGGCGGCCGGCCGGCCGGCCTGGAGCGGGGCTGGTTCGTCGAGCCCACCCGGTTCGTCGACGTCGACAACAGGATGACGATCGCCCAGGAGGAGATCTTCGGGCCGGTCCTCGCCGTGCTGCCCTACGACGACCCGGCCGACGCCGTCGCCATCGCCAACGACAGCGACTACGGGCTGTCCGGCTCGGTGTGGACGCAGGACGTCGAGGCCGGCCTCGACGTCGCCCGCCGGGTCCGCACCGGCACCTACGGCATCAACCAGTTCGGCACGCTCGACATGCGCAACCCGTTCGGCGGCTTCAAATCGTCGGGTGTGGGCCGCGAGCTGGGCCCGGAGGGGCTGTCCGCCTACCTGGAGACCAAGTCGATCGTGCTGCCCGGCGACTACACGCCGCCGAGCTGACTTTGACGTGCGGGGGGCGGCGGCCCGACGATGGCACCATGCCTCGCCGGACCGCCGCCCTCGTCGCGCTGGCATCCGTCGCCCTCTCGCTGACCCTCGCCCTGGCGGGCGCCGCCGCCGGCCCCGCGGGCGCCGCCCCGCCGGCGCCCGGGCAGGAGCCCGACGCGCCGGCCGACGACGGCACCGACGGCCGCGGCGGGAGCGAGACCACGGAGGGTGCCCCGGTGCCCGACCAGCGGATCATCCCGCGGCCCGACTCCGGCGCCGAGCCGTCCGAGGCCGGCGACCGCGGCGGCGCCCTCCAGGTGCTGGTGCTGGTGCTGATGGTGGGCGGCGTGGTCGCGGTGGCGACCCTGGCCCGCCGCGACATGCGCCGCGGCCGCGCCGGGCAGTCCTGACGCCTGACGCGCCCGCTCCCGCGGGCCGGACCGGGGACACGGGCCGCTGCGGGATCAGCCCAGCGGGCCGTACTCCTTGCAGCCGTTGTAGCCGTCGAAGAACCCCGTGCGCAGGGCGCGGGCCCGGGCGAAGACGTCGTCGCCGTCCGAGCCCGACTCGCTGGAGAACTTGACGAACCCCATGATCGCCTCGTCGAGGTCGCCGGCCGACATCTGGATGTTGTCGCGGCCGACGCCCGAGTCGGGGAACACCGAGAACGACCACACCCCCACCAGGCAGTCGGCCTGCAACTCGGCGTCCTCGCCGTCGAGCACGCCGAGCTGGTTCTGGGCGTCGAGGGTCCACAGGCGGGCGATCTCCGCGGCCACGGCGAAGTCGCCGATCTCGTTGAGGTCGGGCACGAGCACCGAGCCGTCGAGCACGACGATGTTCTCGTCCTCGCAGAAGTAGGCGGCCGACTCCAGGTCGCTGCCGGACAGGGTCTCGCCGCCGCAGGTGACGCCCTCGTCGGGATCGGCCAGCACCAGGTCGTCGACGGGCGTCCAGGTCTCGCCCAGCTCGTCGAACACGTCGGCGTAGAACTCGTTGAGGTCGCGCTCGACCAGCGTGAGCAGGCCTTCCTCGTCGGGGAGGTCCTCGAGGTGGAGGTTGCCCTCGGTCTCGAAGTCGCCTTCGGTGAACTCGATCTCGGCCGTGGCCCGGTCGACGCTCTCGTCGGCGTACCCGACGCACGCCTCGGCGCTGTTCTCGAAGCCGTCCTGGAACGCGCTCACCCGGTCGAACCCGCTGCCGTGGGCCGCCGGGTCGTCCGGGTCGGTGCCGGGCAGGTCGCGGATGGCGAGCATGCCGGCCACGGTCTGGTCGAGGTCGATGTCGTCGCGGGAGAAGCTGGCGGCGCCGCCCTCGGCGACGTCCGCCGTCCAGGCGCCCGCGAAGCAGTCGGCCTGGAGCTCGAGGTCGACCGTGCGGTCGAAGGCATTGGCCCGGGCCTGGATGGCGTGGCCGAACTCGTGCGCGATCACGATGGCCACCGTGAACGAGCCGAAGGTCTCGTTGAGCGGGGGGAGGAGGTTCACCTCGTCCCAGGCGATGATGTCGTCCTCGGGGCAGTAGAAGGCGTTCTCGGCGATCACGTCGTAGCTGGGCGGCGGGGAGCCGCACGGCGGCGGCTCGCTGTCGGGCCCGTAGGGGAAGAACCCGGCGAGGTCGACGAACTCCTCGCCGTAGAGCTGGGGGAAGGTCTCGCGCCAGAACCCGGTCACGTCCTCGACGGCCAGGTCGGCGGTGGCGCTGGGATCGTCGGAGGGCTGCGGCCCGCTCTGCCCGCTGTCGTCCTCGATCGGCACCTGCGAGATCACCAGGTCGTCGTCGGCCGCCTGGGCGCACCCGGCCGCCAGCGCCGGCGCCAGGCCGCACGCGAGCACGGTTGTCCACAAGCGCTGCACCATGGTCTCCTCGATGATCTCCTGTATCCGCCGAGCGCCGCGGCGCCCGGCGAGGGCGGCGTGACGCAGATCCGTGACCGTAGCGCGCCGTCGCACCCGGCCGATCTCACCCCGGCGCGCCGCTAGTGTCGCCCGCGTGGAGGACCGCACGACCACGGGCGAGGTGCCCCTCCCGCCCGGCTACCCGGCGGAGTGGGACGCCGACGTCGTGCTGGCCGACGGCGGCACCGTCCGCATCCGCCCGATCCGCCCGGACGACGCCCAGCGCATCGTCGAGTTCCACGCGCTCCAGTCGCCCGAGAGCATCTACTTCCGCTACTTCTCGCCCCACCCCCGGCTGACGGAGCGGGAGGTCGAGCACCTCACGCACGTCGACTACGTCGACCGCATGGCCTTCGTGGTGCTGCGCGACGACGTGGTGGTGGGCGTCGCCCGCTACGACCGGTACCCCCTGCGCTCGACGGCGGAGGTGGCGTTCTTCGTCGACGACCGGCACCGGGGCCGGGGCATCGCCAGCATCCTGCTGGAGTACCTCGTCGAGGCCGCCCGGCGGGCGGGCATCAGCGCGTTCGCGGCCACCGTGCTGCCCACCAACCAGCGCATGGTGTCGGTCTTCCGCCGGGCCGGGTTCGAGCTGCGGAGCAGCTTCGAGGACGGCGTGATCGAGGTCTACTTCGAGCTGCAGCCCACGCCGGAGGCCGAGGCGGCCGTGGCGGCCCGCGCCCAGCGGGCCGAGAAGGAGGCCGTGCGGCGGCTGCTGGCGCCCCGCTCGGTGGCGGTCGTGGGCGCGGGCCGCGACCGCACGAGCGTGGGGCACGCGGTGCTCCGCAACCTGCTCGCCCACGAGTTCGCCGGGCCGGTCTACCCGGTCAACCCGCGGGCCGACCACGTCGCCGGCGTCCGCGCCCACGCCACCATCGAGGACATCGAGGGGCCGGTCGACCTGGCGGTGGTGGTGGTGCCGGCGGCCCAGGTGCCCGACGTGATCGGCGACTGCGGGCGCAAGGGCGTCCACGCCGTCATCGTCATCTCCGCCGGCTTCGCCGAGTCCGGGCCCGAGGGCGCCGGGCTGTCGGTCGCCGCCCTCCGGGTGGCTCGCCGGTTCGGCATCCGGCTGCTCGGCCCCAACTGCCTCGGCGTCATCAACACCGACCCGGAGGTCCGCCTCCACGCGACGTTCGCGACCCCGCAGGCCCGGCCCGGGCCGGTCGCCCTGCTGTCGGAGTCGGGGACCATCGGCGGCGCCCTGCTCGACCACGTCCGCGAGGCGGGCCTGGGGGCCTCGTCGTTCGCCGCCATCGGCAACCGGGCCGACGTGTCGGCCAACGACCTGCTGCAGTACTGGGCCGACGACGACCGGACCCGGTTGGTGCTGCTGTACCTCGAGTCGTTCGGCAACGCCCGCAAGTTCGTGCGGATCGCCCGTGCGCTGTCGCGGACCAAGCCCATCGTGGCGGTGCGCAGCGGCGGCGCGGCCCGTGCCTACCCGGCGGACGGCGGCGACGTGCCGGCCGACACGCTGGAGGCGCTGTTCGCCCAGACCGGCATCGTCCGGGTCGACACACTGGCCCAGCAGCTCCACGTGGCGCGGGTGCTGGCCTGCCAGCCGCTCCCGGCCGGCGGCCGGGTGGCGCTCCTCGGCAACGGCGGCGGGTCGCTCGCCCTCGCCGCCGACGCCTGCGTCGACGCCGGCCTGACCCTCGCCACCCTCGGCGCCGGGGTGCGGGAGGTCGTGGGGGAGGGGCCGGGCAGCGGCCCGCGCCTGCGCGCCAGTGCGGTCGACCTGGGCTTCGAGGCCGGGCCCGACGACATGGAGCGGGCCCTCGGCGCGCTCCTGGCCGACGAGGGCGTCGACAGCGTGCTGGTGGTGTGCGCGCCCGCGCCGCGCCAGTCGACCACGGCACTGGTGGCGGCGATCGCGGCGACGCGGGCCAGGGCGCCGGGCAAGACGCTCCTGGCCTGCGTGTTCGGCGACCACCCGACGGTGATCTCGCCGGACGGCGCGGCCGACGTGCCGGTCTTCGACTTCCCCGACGACGCCGCCTACGCGCTGGGCCGGGTCACCCGCTACGCAGCCTGGCGGGCGGCGCCCGAGGGCACGGTGGTGGTCCCCGACGGTGCGACCCCGGGCGCCGCCCGGGCCCGGGTCGTCGACCTGGTGGCCGCGGGCCGGGACGGCTGGCTCCCCACCGGCGAGGCGATCGAGGTGGCGGCCGCCGCGGGGCTGCCGGTGGTGGCGTCGCGGGTGGCCGGCGACGCGGCGCAGGCGGTGCAGGCGGCGGCTGAGCTGGGTTACCCGGTGGCGGTCAAGGCCGTGGGCCGGTCGCGGCTGGCGAAGACCGAGGTGGCCGGGCTGGCGCTGGACGTCCACGACGAGACCGAGCTGCGGGTCACGATCGCCCGCATGGGCGGTGCGCTCGGCGACGCGGCGTGGCCGGTGGTCGTCCAGCCGATGGCGGCGCCGGGATTCGACGTCGCCGTGGGGGTGGCCGACAACCCGGTGGTGGGGCCGGTCATCACCCTCGGCCCGGGCGGGGTGTCCACCGACGTGGCGACGGCCCGGGCCCACGTGCTGCCGCTGACCGACGGGGAGGCCGCCCGGTTCGTGGACGGCCTGCCGGTCGCCGGGATGGTCGCCCCGGCGGCCCGGGCACGGCTCGTCGACCTGCTGTTGCGGGTGAGCGCCCTGGTGGAGGCGGCGCCCGAGGTGGTCGGCCTGGAGCTCAACCCCACCATCGTGTCGGCGGCGGCGGCCGACGTGGTCGACGTGCGGGTGCGGGTGGCGCCCGTCGAGCGGGAGCCCCTCCCGCCGGTGCGCCGGCTCAGCCTGCCGGCGTAGTCGGGCCCCGATGGTGCCCGGGCCGGGCGGGCGGCCTCGGGGTGAGGTTGCTCACCGGCCGTGCTGGCGTCCGCCGGTGCGCATGGCGCGCGGCATCGCCGCCGGTTGCGCGGGCCCGGCGGCCGGGGTCGCCCCGTCGCGTTCTGGCGTCCCTCAGTGCGCATGGCGCGCGGCATCGCCGCCGGTTCGGAATGGCGGCGCCTGGGGTCAGCGCGGCTCGCGGGGTAGGCCGAGCGTCCGCTCGCCGAGGATGTTGCGCAGGATCTGGGTGGTGCCGCCCATGATCGTGTAGCCGGGGGCGTAGCAGATGTTGCGGCTGACCCGGCCGGCCAGGCCGGGCTCGGCCAGCAGGGCCTCGGGGCCGAGCACCCGGCCGCAGAAGGCGGCGATCCGCTGCTCCAGCTCGGTGCAGAAGGTCTTGGTCGCGGCCGAGAACTGGGGCGGCCCCTGGCCCAGCGTCTCGCGCAGCACCAGCAGCCGGCCGATGCGGTAGCCCGACTCGATGGCGGCGATCTCCTGGCGGACCAGCGGATCGGCGGTGTCGGCCCGGGGGCGGACGTCCTCGAAGAGGCGGCGGTTCGACACCAGGCGGTCGATGCCGCCCCGCTCGTGCTCCATCTGGCGCATGACCTGGCGGAACGACCCGTTGAGCTCGCCCACCAGGTTGGCCGCCGGCACCCGGACGTCCTCGAAGAACACCTCGCAGAAGTGGCGGCTGCCGGTCATGTCGAGGATCGGCTGCACGCTGACGCCGGGGGAGCGCATGTCGACGATCAGCTCGGACAGCCCCTCGTGGGGCCGGGCGTCCGGGTCGGTGCGGCAGATGAGGTAGATCCAGTCGGCGGCGGCCGCGCCGGAGGTCCAGATCTTCTGGCCGTTGACGATCCACTCGTCGCCGTCGCGCACCGCCCGGGTGCGGATGCCGGCGACGTTGGAACCCGCGTCGGGCTCGCTCATGCCGATGCACCACATCGAGGTGCCGGCGATGATGCCGGGCAGCCACCGGGCCCGCTGCTCGTCGGTGCCGAACTGGAGCAGGCTCGGGCCCATCTGCCGGTCGGCGAACCAGGCCGCGGCGATCGGTGCGCCGACGCTGATCAGCGCCTCGAACACGACGAACCGCTCGAGCACGGTGCGCCCGCCGCCGCCGTGGGCGACCGGCCAGGTCATGCCCAGCCAGCCGCGCTTGCCCAGCTCCTCGGCGAAGTCGCGGTCGTGCCCGGTGATCCACGTGTCCTCGGGCACCTCGGCCCGCTCGGACGCGGCCAGGCCGACCTCGATGGCCTCGTCCCGCAGGGCCTCCAGCTCCGGTGACAGGGCGAACTCCATGGCGGCCGACGCTACCTGCCGGCGGGCGGTTCGACCCGATCCGCCGCGCCCGGTGGGTCAGGCCGGCGTGGCGAGGCCGGCGAGGACGGTCGCACCGGGGAGCGACCCCACCAGCGCGCCGGGGAGCAGCAGCTTCGACCGCCGGAGCCCACTCCCGACGACCACCCGGTCGGTCGCGGCGACCGCGGCGTCGACGAGGAGCGGCCAGGCGGGCGGCAACCCGACCGGGGTGATGCCGCCGTACTCCATGCCGGTTGCCGCCACCGCGTCGTCCATGGGGGCGAACGAGGCCTTGCGGGCGTCGAGGGCGCGCCGGGCGCGACCGTTCACGTCGGCGCGGGTGGTGGCCAGGATCACGCACGCCGCGAGCGCCCGGTCGCCCGACCGCTTCACGGCCAGCACCACGCAGTTGGCCGAGAGGTCGAGGCGGACGCCGTAGGTGGCGCAGAACGCGGCCGTGTCGGCGAGGTCGGGGTCGATGGCCGCCACCCGCACGCCCGCCGCGTCGCCGGCGGGCAGCGCGGCCAGCGCGACGGCGACCGGCGGGGCGAGGAGGTCGGGGCGGTCGAGCGCCGTGGTCCAGTCGAGGGTGCCGGCCATCGGCCCGAGTCTGCCGCAGCGCGGGTCAGCGCCGCGCCACCACCTCGCCCACCTCGCCGGGCGGGTGGCCGGCACCGGAGCGCGGGCGCCGCGGGGGAACCGCGGGCGCACCGGTGGCGACCAGGCCCGCAGCCGGGGCGGGCGCCGGTGATGGCGGCGCGCTCGTCACGTCGCCGCGCCCGGCGTGCGCCGGCCGCCGGCGGTCCTGGACCCGGTCGAAGATCGCGAGGCCGGCGCTGCCGAGCACCAGGTCGGACACGAGGGCCAGGGCCAGCACGGCGGCCCCGAGCAGCCCGAGCTCGCGGTTCCAGCCGAACCCCGACAGGGCGAGGCACCCGAAGCCGGCCACCAGCACCAGCGTCGACGACACCATCGCGGTCCGGGCGGTGACGAGCGCGGTGACCACGGCCGTCGTGCCGTCCATCTGCGGCGCGACGGACCGGAGCTCCCGCCACCGGTTGATCAGATGGACCGTGTCGTCGGCGGCCAGCCCGGCGGCGATGCAGAACACCAGGCCGGGCAGCGGGTCGAGGGTGTCGCTGCTGAGCGCGTAGAGGCCCATGCCGGCCACCACCGGCACGACGTTGGGCAGGGCGGCGACGAGGGCGAGCCCGATGCTGCGGAACACGAGCCCGATCGCCACCACGATGAAGCCCAGGGCGACGATGGTGCTGATCACCAGCTCGCGGGTCAGGGTGTTCATCCCGTCATAGGCGACGGGCGCCTCCCCCGTGACCCGGACCTCGACGCCGGTGCCGGCGAGGATGCGGGCGCCCTCGGCCTCGACCCGGTCGCGGAGGGCGACGACCCACCGGCCGCCCCGGTCGGGGGCGAACCCGGCGATGCGGGCGTGGCCGTGATCGGGGGCGAGGAGGTGGCCGAGCGCCCCCGGCCAGGCCGCCTCGACCGCTGCGTTGCCGGTCGGCCGAGCTGTGGAGCTGGTGCTTCCACGCCAAATCCCCACGCGTAGGCCGTGGCGAGCTCCCTATCCGCTCGGCCTCTGAGGACTCGAGCGGATAGGTC
>DASSGC010000720.1:0-4486 GCA_035693765.1 Acidimicrobiales bacterium | reverse complement strand
GCCTCGGAGTAGTCGAGCACGTCCGCCAGCGGGCCCTCGGCGGCCGCCGACCTGAACGCCTCGTTGACCTCGTCGGCGGTGGCCTCGCGCGCCAACACGCCGGTGTGGTCGGTGAGCGAGCCGTCGGGCACGGGCACGCGGATCGACTGGCCGTCGAGGCGGCCCTGCATCGCCTCCAGCACCAGGCCGGTGGCCCGGGCGGCGCCGGTCGACGTGGGGATCATGTTGAGCCCCGCGGCCCGGGCCCGGCGCAGGTCCTTGTGGGGGCCGTCGACCAGCATCTGGTCGCCCGTGTAGGCGTGGATGGTGGTCATCAGGCCCTTCTCCACGCCGAACGCGTCGTCGAGGACCTTGATCATGGGGACGAAGCAGTTGGTCGTGCACGACGCGTTCGACACGACCTTGTGGCCGGCCGGGTCGAAGCTGTCGTCGTTGACGCCGACCACGAAGGTCGCGTCGGCGCCCGAGGCCGGGGCCGACACGATCACGAACGGGGCGCCGCCCTCGAGGTGGAACGCCGCCTTGTCGCGGCTGGTGAAGATGCCGGTCGACTCGACCACCACGTCGACCCCGAGGTCGCCCCACGGCAGCTCCTTGGGGTCGCGCACGGCCAGCACCTTGATCGTGTCGCCGTCGACCTTGATGCCCTCGGCCGTGGCCTCGATGTCGTAGTCGAGGCGGCCGAGCACCGAGTCGTACTTGAGCAGATGCGCCATCGTGTCGAGCGAGCCCAGGTCGTTGACCGCGACGAAGTCGAAGTCGGCCCCCGCCTTCTTGGCTGCCCGGAAGAAGTTGCGGCCGATGCGGCCGAAGCCGTTGATCCCCACGCGGATGGTCATCTGATGCCCTCTCTGTCGTCTCCGACCTGGATGCGTCACGTCGACCTTAGAACGTGAGCGGTTCGGCCACCGCCTCGGAGCCGGGGCGGCCGGGCACGACCCCGTGGGCCCGCCTCACCTTCGGTACGCTCCCCGCCCGTGAGCCGCGGTCCGCTGGCGCGACCCGACCTCGACGACCCGTACGCCGTCGACGCCGCGACGGTCCACGCCTTCGCCCGCGACGGGCACGTCGCCGTCCCCGGCCTGGCCACCGCGGCCGAGGTGGCGGCCTACCGGCCCGCCATCGAGGCGGCCGCCGCGGCGTACAACCGGGAGACCCGGCCGCTGGCGGAGCGCGACACCTACGGCAGGGCGTTCCGCCAGACCGCCAACCTGTGGCGGCGCGACGAGGTCGTGCGGCGCTTCGTGTTCGGCCGCCGGTTCGCCGGCCTGGCCGCCGCCCTGCTCGGCGTCGAGGGCGTGCGGCTGTACCACGACCAGGCGCTGGTCAAGGAGCCGGGGGGCGGGCCGACGCCCTGGCACCAGGACCAGGTCTACTGGCCGCTCGACACCGACCGGACCATCACGATGTGGATGCCGCTCGTCGACCTGCCGCCCGAGGTCGGATCGATGACGTTCGTGTCGGGCAGCCACCTCGGCGGCGACGTGGGCGCGGCCGAGATCTCCGACGGTTCGGAGGCGGCCGTCGCCGCCCTCGTGCGCGAACGCGGCCTCACGACCGCGACCCACGGCGCGCTGCGGGCGGGCGACGCCACGTTCCACGCCGGATGGACCCTGCACCGGGCCGCCGCCAACCCCACCGATCGCATGCGCCCGGTGATGACCGTGATCTACTTCGCCGACGGCGCCCGGGCCGGACGCCCGACGAGCCCCTACCAGGAGTTCGACCTGCGGATGTGGCTGCGCGACGTCGCGCCCGGCGACCTCGCCGCCGGTCCCCTCAACCCGCGGCTGGCCTGACCCGGGCCGTCAGGCGAGCAGGTCCCGCAGCGCGGCCGCCAGCTTGGCCGGATCGTGCGCCCGGCCGTGGGGGCGGACGACGTCGGCCTCGACCACCTCCGGGGCCCCCAGCGGCAGGTGCCCCTGCGCCAGGGCGCCCCGCTGGCACAGCACGACGTCGGGATCGATCCCGTGACAGCGCAGCGCCGTGAGGTGGTCGGCCACGTCGTAGTCCCGGGTCTCGCCCGCCTCCGCCCGGACGTTGCACACGTAGACCCGGTGCCCGCTGCACTTGGCGATCGCCTCGCGGACGTCGTCCACCACCGACGCCGCCAGCACCGACGTGTACAGCGAGCCGGGTCCCAGCACCACCTGATCGGCTGCGGCGAGCGCGTCGACGACCGAGCGCGGCGCGGGGGCGTCGGCCGGGTCGATCGTCAGCCGCTCGATCCCGGTCGTGCGGGTGATCGCCACCTGACCGGTGACGACCACACCGCCGCTCGTCCGGACGCGGAGCACCACCGGCAGGGTCGTGGCCGGGAGCACGCGGCCCACGGCGGGATCGAGCCCGGCGAGGCGGCACGCCTCCTCGACCGCGAGCGCGAAGTCGCCCAGCTCGTGCGTCAGGCCCGCGAGCAGCAGGTTGCCGAGGGCGTGGCCGGCCACGTCGGTGCCCTCGAACCGGTAGCCGAGGGCCCGGGCGAGGGGGCTGCCGTCCTCCCCCGCCATCGCCTCGATGCAGCGGCGCAGGTCACCGGGCGCGGGCAGGTCGAGTGCACCCCGCAGCCGGCCGGTCGAGCCGCCGTCGTCGCCCGTCGCCACCACCGCGGTGGCGTGCCCCGCGTAGCGGCGCACGGCCCGGATGGTCGCGGCGAGGCCGTGACCACCCCCCACGGCGACGACGACCGGCCCGCGGGCCGGATCGTCGTCCGGGTGCGCCGCCCCCGCCGTGCCCGCCGCGCCCGGCGGGGCGGTCACTTGTCGACGTCCCGGTGGATGACGCCGATGCGCATGCCGTGCTCGCGCAGGCGGCGCGCCACCTCCTCGGCGATGGCCACCGACCGGTGGCGCCCGCCGGTGCACCCGAGGGCGATGGTCAGGTAGGCCTTGCCCTCGGCCACGTACGCGGGCAGGAGCTGGGTGAGCAGGACCTCGAGGTTGGTGAGGAAGACCTCGGCCGCGGGCTGGCCGAGCACGTAGTCGCGGACCGGGACGTCGAGCCCGGTGAGGGGCCGGAGCTCGTCGACCCAGTGGGGGTTGGGCAGGAAGCGGCAGTCGAACACGATGTCGGCGTCGAGGGGCAGGCCGTGCTTGTAGCCGAACGAGAGCACGGTCGTCTGCATCGTCACGCCCGGCTCGTCGCCCGCGAACAGCGTCTGCATGCGGCGGCGCAGCTCGTGGACGTTGAGCACGCTCGTGTCGACCACCACGTCGGCCTCGGCCTTGACCGGCTCGAGCAGGAGGCGTTCCCGGTCGATGGCCGCCACCAGGTGCTCGTGGCTCCCACCGCCCGACAGCGGGTGGCGCCGGCGGCTCGACTCGTACCGACGGACCAGCGTGTCGGTCGACGCCTCCAGGAACAGCACCCGCACCCGGGAGCCCGTCGACCGCAGCCACGCCAGCGTGGGCAGGATCTCGTCCTGGTAGTGGCCGGTGCCCACCACCAGGGCCACGCGGTGGACGGCCGAGCCGGGGGTCTGGGCCAGCTCCACCACCTTGGGCACCAGCTCGGGCGGCAGGTTGTCGATGACGAACCAGCCGAGGTCCCCGAGGTCGTCGGCCGCCAGGCTCCGACCGGCGCCCGACAGACCGGTGATCACGACGAACTCTTCCATCCGCCCTCGATGATACGGAGCGTGAGGGTCAGCGCCGCTCGGCCCGCAGCACGAGGAGGCGGGGGATGGTGGCGGCGTCGACGTACTGCGGGGCCCGGGCCAGGAACCCGGGCGGCGGCGCCGGCTCGACTATGCGGGTGAGGTAGAGGCCGCGGTCGGCGAGGGAGTTCACGTAGCGGCCCAGCGGCCGGTGGAAGAACGGCAGCCGCACCCCCGAGTCCACCTCCTCGACCGACACCGACTCGGGCAGGTACGGCCCGATCCGCCAGTACTGCTCGGGCGGGTCGAGCACGTGGTCGTCGATCCAGCCGCTGGAGGGCGTCTGGAACAGCGGGTGGTTGATGAAGATCACGAAGCGACCGCCGGGCCGCAGCACCCGGGCCACCTCGTCGAGCGCCCCGTCCAGGTCGGGCAGGTGCTCGAGCACCAGGCAGGTCACGACCGCGTCGAACGATCCGGGCGCCAGTGGCAGCGCCCCGGCCGACGCCCGGGCGTAGGCCGGTCCCCCGGCCCGGCGCGCGGCCTCGGCCAGCTGCGCGGCCGACGTGTCCACGCCCACCACCCGCTCGGCCCCGCCCGATCTGGTCACCAGCCGGGCGATCTGGCCCTCCCCGCAGCCCAGGTCGAGCACCCGCCGCGCCCCCGCCAGCAGGCGGCCGGCCAGCGGCAGGATCTGCTCCTCGTACTCGACGTCGGCGCCGCCGGTGAACTCGGCCTGCCACCACGCGGCGTGCCGCTCCCAGACCGCGGACACGTCCATCTCCGGCTCGTTCACGACCGCGCTCCTCGCACCCGGACCCCCGCCCCGGCCCCGTGGATCTTGCCGTAGACCGCCACCGCAACGTCGTCGGGCAGCCAGGACAGGGCCCGGAG
>DASSGC010000719.1:0-2186 GCA_035693765.1 Acidimicrobiales bacterium | reverse complement strand
CACCTCGTCGCTCTCGTCCGGGCCGGCGCACGCTTCGACAAGGGGGTGATCGTCGAGCGCGAACAACAAGATCAGGATGCCGCCGCGTGATCACCGGACAAACCCGATCCACAGGTCTTGACTATTTCTCGTCGAGCTTGTGGTGTTCGTCAACAGGCTTGGACCCGGGCACGCTCCGCCCGCGGAAGTCGGCCATTGGGGGAACGGCGGTCTCTAGGCTAGGTGAGGGCTAGCGGGACCTTCCTGGCTATCTCGTGATGGTGTGCCGTTCTGGCAGGTCAGCGTGGGTGTTTGGTCGGTGGCGGTGTATTACCCAACTCAGCGGGTGGGGGCGTAGGTGTCGAGGCCGAACAGGTTGTAGAGGCGCTGTTGGGTGGGGTCGGTGTCGGTGAGCATCCGCCGGGCGCGCGGTCGGCCGCGTTCGCCTTGGTAGAGCAGCACGGTCTCTTGGATGCCGGCGAGGGTGTCGAGCAGTTCGCGCACGCTCATGGTGATCCCAGCGCGTTGTGCTTCGCGGCGCATGAGACGAGCGACCGTGAGGGCGAGCACGCAGTAGCAGACATGGACCCGGATCTTGTGGTCGGTCCAGTGGAACATGGGGCTGAACGACACGACCTTGGGGTCTTTCATCTGCCGGAAGTCGGCTTCGGCTTCGGACTGGGAGCGGTAGTAGGCCACGATCTCGGCGACGGAGCGGTCGTCGTGGTCGGTGAACAGGATCCGTTTGCCGAACAGCTCGGCTTCGAGAGCGGCGCGGGCGTTCGGGTTGGTGCGCCAGGTGAGACGCAGCTCGGCCGGCTTGTCGCCGGCAAGCGAGGTGGAGATCACCCGGTCCAGCCACCGGGGCCGCAGGATCTTGACGATCTCGGCTTCTACTTTGTCCCGGGACTTGCGGGTTTTCCCGCGTTTGAGGCGGGCGGCGAGTTCGGTGAGCTGGCGGCGTGCTTTGGCGAGGGTTTGGTCGAAGCCGCGGGCCTGGTTGTCGTGCAGGTTCTGGGAGTGGGTGACCACGATGCGGCGTTGGGCCCCCAGCGCCTGCTTGCGGGTCTCGAACGCCCGCAGTCCGGGGAACCGGCGGGCATCGACGACCCGGTAGCGGCGCGTGGGGATCGCCAGCAGGTCGGGGTGATCCGATGGTGGCAGCGAGCCCACGCAATGCAGCCCGCTTTGGTCGATCCGTTCCTGGTTGTCCTCGGAGTTCTGGCCGGCGTCGTAGACCACGGTCAGCTCCCCGCCCGCCGCAGCCAGAGGCCCGAAGCGCCGAGCGAGCTCGTCCACCACGGCCGGGAACTGGGTGACGTCGGGGCGGTTGCCCGCATAGGCATGCGAGACCAGTGGAACGCCCCCGTCGACAGAGACCACGAGCCCGAGGCCGACCAGACGTAGATCGGTGCGCTTCTGCTTCGCGTGGCCCCGCTGCGCGATGGGCGCCCGGTCGTTGCCCGAGTCGATGTAGGTGGCGAAGTTGGTCATGTCCAGCGCCAGGCCCGACACGTCCACGTCGAACACCTCCACCAGGCGCGCAACGATCCGGCGCTCGATCTCGGTGAGCTGAGCCTCGCTGATGGCGTCCATGGCGTCCCAGAACCGTCGGTGATCCAGTGTCCCCGCCGGCACCCTCACCCACCGGTCGCCGGCGGTGGTGGCCCACCACTTCGCGAACGCCAGCTTCGAGCACGGATCCACCACCCGGTTCGCCACCGCCAAAGCGATGTAGGTGCCCACCGACGCCGCCGCGTCGGCGCGGCGAGGACCCACCACCTCATCGATGATGTCCGCGACCCCCAGCCGGCCCAGCATCCCCCACACCGCCGCCAGGTCCCCGAAGCCGAGATGACGGGTGCGGTCCGGTTCGCCGGGCCCGCTCTCCGAGAGCCGCTGGGCGATCTCCTCTGCCGAACCCAAGTAGCGCTGTGAGACGATGCGGGGCTTGCCGCCCACCCGGGCCGACTCCACCAGGTAGTAGTAGGTGCGGCCTCCTTGCTTCTTCCCCACAATCGATGCCATATCTAGGTAATACAACAACCCATGACACAACGCGAGCTTCTGACCAGGGTAAACGCGCTGGTCAGAAGCTTCTTTCGAAGAAACCTGGGCAAGCCTCCGACATCACCTCAACGAACTAGCCCGGAAACTCCCGCTAGCGCTCGTAGACGCCGAACTCGTCGAGCAGCCGCTCCTCGACC
>DASSGC010000718.1:0-2798 GCA_035693765.1 Acidimicrobiales bacterium | reverse complement strand
CAGCACGGTGACGGCAGCGACGTGACCTATCCGCGCACTCTCTTCGGCCGGACCATGAGGCCGAGCGGATAGCGAGCTCGCCACAGCCTACGCGTGGGGATTTGGCGTGGAAGCACCAGCTCCACAGCTCGGCCGATCGGCGACGCAGCACGGTGACACGCGCCGGCGTGACCTATCCGCTCGAGTCCTAACGCTCGGGCCGGGCCGGGACCGCGGCCGCCGCCGGATGGGCCGGGCGCAGGTGGGCGAGGAACCAGGCGCCCGCCGCGTCGGCGACGGCCGGGAGGGCGCCGGGCTCCTCGAACAGGTGGCCCGCGCCGGGGACCTCCAGCAGGCGGGTCTCCCCGCCGATCTGGTGCTGTGCCCGGCGGTTCAGCTCGACGACCGCCGCGTCGCGGGCGCCGACGACGAGGAGCGTCGGGGCGACGATCTCCGCCAGGCGCCCCTCCACCAGGTCGGGGCGCCCACCGCGGGCCACGACGGCGGCGACGCCGCAGCCGGGCTCGGCCGCGACCGCCAGGGCGGCGGCCGCTCCGGTGCTGGTACCGAACAGGCCCACCGGCAGGCCCCGGGTCGCCGGCTGGGTGCCCAACCAGGCGACGACCTGCGCCAGCCGTCCGGCGAGCACGTCGACGTCGAACACGCTGGCCTGATCGCGGTCCTCGTGGTCGGCCAGCAGGTCGACCAGCAGGGTCGCCAGCCCCACCCGGTTGAGCACCGACGCCACGAAGCGGTTGCGGGGGCTGAGCCGGCTGCCGCTGCCGCCGTGGGCGATGACCACGACGCCGAGGACGCCCGGCGGCACCGTCAGCCGGCCCGCCAGGGGCCGCCCCCCGGCGTCGACCACGATCTCCTCGGGCTCCGCGGGCGGCGCGGGCGGCCGGTCACCACCGGGCCCGGGCGCCGGCCGGCCGGCCGCCCGCCGCGCCAGGATCGCCACCACCTGGCCGTCGGGCACCTGGGTGAAGTCCTCGTAGAACCGGCCGACGGCCCGGAACCGGCGGTGGGTCTCCAGGCACACCACCTCGTCGGCCTCGGACCGGAGGTCGGCGACCGTGTCGGGTGGGCCGACCGGGACCGCGTACACGACCCGCGCCGCCCCCTGCCGGCGCGCCACACGGCACGCCACCCGCGCCGTCGCACCGGTGGCGACGCCGTCGTCGACCACGACCGCGGTGCGCCCGGCCAGCGGCACCCGGGCCCGGTCGCCGCGGAACAGCCGGGTGCGCCGCTCGAGCTCCGCCAGCTCGCGGGCCTCGACCGCGTCCAGCTCGTGCCGGCTGATCATGGCCCGGTGGACGAGGTCGCCGTCGACGACCCTGACGCCACCCTCCCCGACCGCCCCCATGGCCAGCTCCGGCCGGAACGGCAGGCCCAGCTTGCGCACGACGATCACGTCGAGCGGCGCGCCCAGCGCCTCGGCCACCTGCTCGGCGACCGGCACGCCGCCCCGCGGCAGGGCCAGCACCACGACGTCCTCGCCCGCCAGGCCGTCGAGCCGGGCCGCCAGCCGCCGCCCGGCGTCGGCCCGGTCGCGGAAGCTCACCGTCCGGTGCCCGCCAGCTCGCTGACGTGCGCGACGAACCCGTCGACGGTGGCGATCAGCGGGTAGTCGCGCTCGGGCACCTCGATGCCGGTCTCCTCGTAGAGGGCGGTCACCAGGTTGAGGAAGTCCATGGAGTCGAGCTCGGCCTCCTCCTGCAGCGGGGCGGCGGGGTCGACCAGGTCGAGGTCCACCTCCGGGGCGATGCCGTGGAGCAGGCGGGCGAGCAGGGCGCGGGCGTCGTCGGTGGTCACAGGTCCTCCGGTGTCTGCAGCAGGCGATCGATCGCGGCCAGGAAGCGGGCACCGATCAGGCCGTCGGTGGCGCGGTGGTCGGCGGCCAGGGTGGCCCGGACCGTGGGGCGGACGCCCAGCAGCCCGTCGACGGCCCAGGGCCGCTCCACGATCCGCCCGAAGCCGACGAGCGCCACCTGCGGGGCGTAGATCACGCCGTGGACCTCGTCGACACCCTGGTCGCCGAGATTGGTCATGGTGATCGTGGGATCGGCCATCTCCGAGCTGCGCAGCCGGCCGGACCGCGCCCGGGTGACGAGGTCGCGCAGCGCCTGCATCAGCTCGTCGACGGTGAGGCGGTCCGCGTCGTGGATGGCGGGCGCGATCAGGCCGCCGCCCCGCAGCGACACGGCCACCCCGAGGTGGACGGCATCCGACGCCCGGAAGCCGTCCTCCCAGAAGCCGTTGAGGGCGGGGACCTCGCGGGCGGCGAGCGCCGTGGCCCGGCCCAGCAGGGCGCCGGGAAGCAGCCGCGCCGTCACCGGGCGGGCGGCGTTGGCGTCGGCGAGCCAGGCCGTCGCCTTCGCCATGTCGATGGTGGTGGCCACGTGGTAGTGGGGGATCTCCCGGGCCGACCGGGCCATCAGGTCGGCGATGGCCCGCCGCATCGTCTGCTGCCGGTCGGCCCGCGGTCGCAGCGCGGCCGCCGGTCGCCCGCCGTCACCACCGGCCGCGGCAACCGGCCCCGCCCGATCGAGGTCGGCGGCGACCACGGCGCCGCCGGGCCCGGAGCCCGCGACGCCGGTGAGGTCGAGCCCGCGCTCGGTGGCGCGCCGCCGGGCGAGCGGGGAGGCACGCACGTGCCCGGGCACCGCAGGTGCTGCGGCCGCCGCAGCCGGCGCCACGGCGGGGGGAGGAGGTACCGCCGGGGCCGTTGCTGCGGCGGCCGCAGGAGGTGCCGCCGGGGACGGCGGACCTGCGGTGGGGGCCGCGACGGCGGGGGGAGCCGCCGCCGGGGTGGG
>DASSGC010000717.1:0-11789 GCA_035693765.1 Acidimicrobiales bacterium | reverse complement strand
CAAGGACCAGATCTCACATGAGCGTCTCCGTTCGCATCCCCACCACGCTGCGCACCCTGACGGGCGGTCGGTCAGAGGTGTCGCTCGAGGGGGCCAACGTGCGCGACGTGCTCGCCAACCTCGACGGCGTCCATCCGGGGTTCGCCGACCGGCTGCTCGACGACGACGGCAACCTCCGCCGCTTCGTCAACGTGTTCGTGGCGGACGACGACATCCGCTTCCTCGAGGGTCTCGACACCCCGGTGCCCGACGGCGCCGAGGTGTCGATCATCCCCGCCGTCGCCGGCGGCTGACCTCCGCGGCCCATCCGCGAGGCGGTTAGCACTCGACGGTTGCGAGTGCTGACGGCGCGTGCTTGACTGGCTAGCACTCACATTCGACGAGTGCTAACCCCGTGCCCAACGGAGGGATTCAAGGGATGCCGAAGATCATCGCTTTCGACAGCGAGGCGCGCCGCAGCCTCGAGGCCGGAATGAACAAGCTCGCTGACGCCGTGCGGGTCACGCTGGGCCCCAAGGGCCGCAACGTGGTGCTCGACAAGAAGTGGGGCGCACCCACCATCACCAACGACGGCGTGTCGATCGCCAAGGAGATCGAGCTCGAGGACCCCTACGAGAAGATCGGCGCCGAGCTCGTCAAGGAGGTCGCCAAGAAGACCGACGACGTCGCGGGCGACGGCACCACCACCGCGACCGTGCTGGCGTGGGCCATGGTGCGCGAGGGCCTCCGCAACGTGGCCGCCGGTGCCAACCCCATGTCGCTGAAGAAGGGCATCGAGGGCGCGGTCGCCGCGGCGGTCGAGTCGATCAAGGCCGACGCCGTGGAGGTCGACTCCAAGGACCAGATCGCCCAGGTCGCCGGCATCTCCGCCGCCGATCCCGCCATCGGCGAGATGATCGCCGAGGCCATCGACAAGGTGGGCAAGGACGGCGTCATCACGGTCGAGGAGTCGCAGACCTTCGGCATGGAGATGGACCTCGTCGAGGGCATGCGCTTCGACAAGGGCTACATCTCGCCCTACTTCGTGACCGACCCCGACCGCATGGAGGCCGTCCTCGACGACGCCTACGTGCTGCTCGTCGGCGGGAAGATCTCGACGGTGCGCGACATGCTGCCCGTGCTCGAGAAGGTCATGCAGTCGACCAAGCCGCTCGTGATCGTGGCCGAGGACGTCGAGGGCGAGGCGCTCGCCACGCTGGTCGTCAACAAGATCCGCGGCACGTTCAAGTCGGTCGCCGTCAAGGCCCCGGGCTTCGGCGAGCGCCGCAAGGCCATGCTGGCCGACATCGCCGTGCTCACCGGTGGCCAGGTGATCAGCGAGGACGTCGGCCTCAAGCTCGAGAACACGACGCTCGACCTGCTCGGCCAGGCCAAGAAGATCATCGTCACGAAGGACGAGACCACGATCGTCGAGGGCGCCGGCTCCGACGACGACATCCAGGGCCGCATCAAGCAGATCAAGAACGAGATCGAGAACACCGACTCCGACTACGACCGCGAGAAGCTGCAGGAGCGGCTGGCGAAGCTGTCGGGCGGCGTCGCGGTGCTCAAGGTCGGCGCCGCCACCGAGGTGGAGCTGAAGGAGAAGAAGCACCGCATCGAGGACGCGGTGTCGACCACCAAGGCCGCCATCGAGGAGGGCGTGGTCGCCGGCGGCGGCACCACCCTGCTGCGGGCCCAGGCCAGCGTGCAGAAGCATGCGGCCAGCCTGGCGGCCGACGAGGCCACCGGCGCCCGCATCGTGGCCCGGGCCCTGGAGGAGCCGCTCAAGCAGATCGCGGTCAACGCGGGTCTCGAGGGCGGTGTCGTGGTCGAGCGGGTGCGCACCCTCGACGGCGTGGCCGAGGGCCTCAACGCCGACACCGGCGAGTACGAGGACCTGACCAAGGCGGGCATCATCGACGCCGCCAAGGTCACCCGGTCCGCGCTGCAGAACGCGGCGTCGATCGCGGCCCTTTTCCTCACGACCGAAGCGGTCATCGCCGACAAGCCCGAGGTGTCGCCGGCGGGCGCTCCCGGCGGGGGCATGGAGGACTTCTAGCCCTCACCGTCCCGGACAGCTCTGCGTCGCGCCGCCCCTGCGGGGGCGGCGCTGCCGCGTCCGGGGCCACGGGGCCACGGGGCCCCGGATTCCCGTGGCCTCGAACCGGGTCGGGTCCCTCGCGCCTGGCGCGATGGTGCCGACCCGGTTGCGAGGCCGAGCGGACAGGGCGCTCGCCACGGCGCGACGGGGGAATCGGCTGCGGGCGCCGGGACCGGCGCCGGTAGCGTTGACGGGCATGGACGGGACGCGGATCGTCATGGTGCGGCACGGCGAGTCGCTGGCACAGGAGCAGCGCTTCGTGGGCGGCCACAAGGGCTGCCGGGGACTCTCCGAGCGGGGACGGGCCCAGGTCGAGGCCCTGCGCGACCGGCTGGCCGGCACCGGCGAGCTGGGCGACGAGGTCGCGTTGTACGCCAGCATCATGCCCCGGGCGGTCGAGACCGCGTCGATCCTGGCCCCCGCGCTGGGCGCCGGCGACATCCTCCAGGACTGCGACCTCTGCGAGCACCACCCCGGCGAGGGCGACGGCCTGCCCTGGGAGGAGTTCGATGCTCTCTACCCCCGTCCGGACGGGAGCTGGGACCCCGACTTCCGGCGCGACCCCGGCGGCGAGACCTGGAACGAGATGGCCGCCCGGGTGAGCGTGGCGATCGACCGGCTGGTCGCGGAGCATGCCGGTGGCACGGTCGTGGTGGCCTGCCACGGCGGCGTCATCGTGCAGGCGATGGTGCGGTTCCTCGCCATGGACCCGGGGGGCGACGTCCGGCGGGCCTGGTTCAGCCCGGAGAACGCCTCGATCACCGAGTGGCGCCGGGCGATCAACCCCTACCGCGACACGACGCTCGACTGGGAGCTGGTGCGGTTCAACGACTACGCCCACCTCGTGGGCTCGCCGCTGCTCCCCGTCGGCTGATCCGGTGACGCGTCTGGTTGGCTCCCCACCAGATCCGTCACCAGAACGGGCCGGTGCCCTAGTCGGGCAGCATCGGCATCGTCCACCCCGGGTCACGGCCGAGGTGCACGGCGCGGGTGACGGCGCCGGTGCCGAACCGGTCGCGGACGCCGTCGAGCGCCGAGTCGAGGGCCTCGCCGCTGCGGCGGTCGAACGGCAGGACGAGCTGCACGGCCGTGTCGTCGCTCAGGTTGCCGACAGACATCCCGACGAGCGTGAGCCCCCGGCGGGCGATCGCCGGTGCTTCGGCGGCGACCAGGCCCCGGACGGTGGCGAGGATGGTGCCCGTGTGCGCCGTGGCCCGGGGCAGGCTGTGCGATCGGGTGGCGCGGGTGAAGTCGTCGAAGCGGAGCCGCAGCATGACCGTCCGGCCCACCCGGCCCGCCCGCCGCATGCGACGGGCGACCCGGTCAACCAGCGAGACGACCACCTGGTCGACCTCGGCCGGGGTGTGCCGGGCGAGACCCAGCGCGTGCTGTGCCCCGATGGATCGCCGGCGCCGCCCGACCTCGACCGGTCGCGGGTCGCGGTTGTGGGCGAGTGCGTGCAGGTGGCGGCCCGAGGCGCGGCCGAGCATCGCCACCAGGGCCGGCTCGGTCATGCGGGCGACCTCGCCGACCGTGCGGATGCCGCGGTCGCGGAGCCTGCCGGCGGTGACCGGGCCCACGCCCCACAGCCGTTCGACCGGCAGCGGGTGGAGGAAGTCGAGCTCGTGCCGGGGCGGCACCACCAGCAGGCCGTCGGGCTTGGCCACGCCGCTGGCCACCTTGGCCAGGAACTTGGTGCGGGCCACGCCCACCGTGATGGCCAGGCCCACCTGGCGGCGCACCTCGGCCCGTAGCCGCGCCGCGATCTCGACCGGGGTGCCCGACACCCGCCGCAACCCGCCGACGTCGAGGAACGCCTCGTCGATCGAGAGGCCCTCCACCAGCGGCGTGGTCCGCCCGAACACCTCGAAGACCGCGGCGCTGGCCTCGCTGTAGGCCGCCATGCGGGGCTCGACGACGATCGCCTGCGGGCACAGCCGCCGGGCCAGCCGGCCGCCCATGGCCGTGCGCACGCCCCGGGCCTTGGCCTCGTAGCTGGCCGCCAGCACGACGCCGCCGCCCACGATCACCGGCCGCCCCCGCAGCCGCGGGTGGTCGCGCTGCTCCACCGACGCGTAGAAGGCGTCGAGGTCGGCGTGGAGGATCGTCGCCTCCGTCACGAACACATGTTCGCACACCGGTGGTGCGCGTGGCGACGGTCGCGGCGGGCGGCGCGCCGCTCAGGCGTCCCAGCCCGCCGGGAGGTTGGCGGGCGCGACCCACGCGGGGTCGGGCGTCCAGCCCGCCCATGCGTCCCACCAGCGCTCGCCCCGCCGGAGCAGGTGCTCGATCTCGTCGGCCTGCCGCCGGATGCGATCGGCCTGCGCGGTGTCGAAGCGGCCGAGCCGGGCCGACACGTCGACCTGGTCGGCGTCCTTGATCCGCCAGCTCCGCCCGTCCGGCGACACCGCACGACGAGGTCACCTCGGGCCCAGCGCACGCCGGTCCTCACGCCTCGCGGTGCGTCGAGGGCGGGATCCAGCGGGGGTCGACGTCGTCGTCGGGCTCCAGGGGCCGCATGGCCAGGTCGATGGCGCTCCACAGCGTCTTGGACACCGGGTAGAAGGCCAGCGGCACCACGATCGCCGTGGCCACGATGGCGACCACGGCCGGGACCGTCGACTCGTCGGGGTAGGTCAGCGCGAAGGTCACGACCACGGCCACCAGCACGGCCCCGAAGCTGACGATCGTGTTCATGCCGAGTGCGCCGATCCAGTGGCCCTCGATGCGCTCGAGCGGGAACCGGCAGCGGGGGCAGCGGTCGACGATGGAGAACCACCGGCGGAACAGGTGGCCGCCACCGCACAGCGGGCAACGCCGGGTGAGCCCTCGCCGGATCAGGCGCCCGAGGGTCAGCGGTCGCACGAGGGGCTCCGGGGCGGTCACCTCGCGAGCATGCCCGGGCCGCACCGCCGCCGCGTCATCACCACGACATGTACCGTTCAGTCCGACCGGACCAGCCAGGGAGGGGCGGCATGGGACGTCGACAGCTCGCATCGTGCCCGCGGCGGTGGCGGCGCGGCGACCGCTCTCCGGCAGGCGGGCCGCACGGGCCGGGTGGGCGGGCCACCCGCCGCCCGGCGCCGGTCCCGTACGTCCTGCTGGCCGTGCTGGTGGCTGCGGCGGCGGCGTGCCTGCCGCCCGGTCCGGGCGGCGGCAACGGCGGCCCGGGGCCCCGCTACCGCGGCGAGATCACCCTCGACCTCACCACCGACCCGGCCATCTGCGACCCCATGGGCGGCGACCGCTGCCTGCTGCCGTTCCCGAACAACCACTTCACCGTCGGCGACGACGACACGCCGACCGGACGCCGGGTCAACCTGGCCCCGACGGCCACGCCGGCCAACGCCCAGGGCGTCCACATCGACCCCACCGAGCTGAACCGCAACGACGGGTTCTCGCCGGGCTCGGCCATCGTGGCGCTGCTCCCCGGGCTCGACCCGGTGGCGAGCGGGCTGGCGCCCATCACCGACATGGCCCGCTCCCTCGACCCCGATGCCCCGATCGTGCTGCTCGACGCCCGCACCGGCGAGCGTCACCCCTACTGGGCCGAGCTCGACGCCCGGGCGCCCGACGACGCGCACCGGTTGCTGTTCGTCCGGCCGGCCGAGAACCTGGCCGAGGGCCACCGCTACATCGTGGCGATCCGGGGCGTGGTGGACGCGGCGGGCGCGCCGATCGCCCCGCCCGACGCCTTCCGGGCCTACCGCGACCGGCTGAACACCCGCGTCCCGGCGGTCGAGGCCCGGCGGGGACGGATGGAGTCGCTGTTCCGGAAGCTCGACCGGGCCGGCGTCCGGCGGGCCGATCTCACGCTGGCCTGGGACTTCACCGTGGCGAGCGGCACCAACCTGTCCGAGCGGCTGCTGGCCATGCGCGACGACGCGTTCACCAGCCTCGGCGAGGCCGCCCCCGCGTTCACCGTGACCCGGCTGGCGCCCAGCACCCGCGCCAACCTGGCCACCGAGGTCGAGGGCACCTACGAGGTGCCGAACTACCTCACCGGTGACGGCGCGCCCGGGGCCGTGCTCAACAACGGAGACGGGCCGGGCTCGCCCGCCCGCCCGGCCCGCAACGGCACGTTCACGGCCCGGTTCATCTGCACCATCCCCGCGTCGGCCTACAACCCCGACGGCACGGCCAACCCGACGGCGATGATGCTCTACGGCCACGGCCTGCTCGGCTCGGCCCGCGAGGTGTTCGGCGCGAGCTCCCGCTACGCCGGAGTGGCCAACGTGACCACCTGCGCCACCTGGTGGATCGGCATGTCGGAGGACGACATCGGCCCGGTCGTCGCGGCGCTGACCGACATGTCGGCGTTCCGGACCATCCCCGACCGGCTCCAGCAGTCGATGCTGAACGTGCTGTTCCTCGGCCGGCTGATGAAGCACCCCGCGGGGTTCTCGTCCGACCCCGCGTTCCGGTCGGCGGACGGCAGCCCCGTGCTCGACCAGCAGAACCTGACGTTCAACGGCGTCAGCCAGGGCGGGATCCTCGGCGGCGCGGTGATCGCGGTCGCCCAGGACTGGGAACGCGCCTTCCTGGGCGTGCCGGCCATCAACTACTCGACCCTGCTCGACCGGAGCGTCGACTTCGACGCGTTCGGCACCGTCTTCGACCCGTCCTACCCCGACTGGGTCGACCGCCAGCAAGCCATCCTCCTCGCCCAGATGTTGTGGGACCGGGGCGAGGGCAACGGCTACGCCCACCACATCACGTCCCACCCCTACCCCCGGACCCCGGCCAAGCAGGTGATGCTGTTCGAGGCGTTCGGCGACCACCAGGTGGCCAACGTGGCCACCGAGGTGATGGCCCGCACGCTCGACGTGCGGCTGCGGGTGCCGGCGCTGGCCGAGGGACGCAGCCCCGACGTCGAGCCGTTCTGGGGCATCGAGCCGGTCGGCTCGCTGCCCGACCAGGGCGGCTCGTACCTCGTGGTGTGGGACTTCGGCACGCCGGCGCCGCCGCTCGGCAACGTGCCCAACCGGGAAGGTGACGACCCCCACGGCATGGGCCGGAACCAGCCCGAGGTGCTGCAGGTGGCGTGGACGTTCCTCGAACAGGGGACGTTGATCGACACCTGCGGCGGCGGGCCGTGCCAGACCCTGCCGCCGTCGTGACCGCACGCTCGCCGCTGCCCGCTCCCGCCGCGCGGGGACGGCGGTCGGCCGGCCAGGGGTAGCCCGCCGGGCGGCCGCTACCCTCGACGGCGTGCCCCGGGGACGTACCGCCAAGGTCGTGACGCACCGTTACGACGGCGAGGCCCTCCGCCGCCGGCCGGACCACCTCGTCGTGGAGGAGCCGCTGGAGATCCACCTCGACGGCGTGCTCGTCGCCACCACCATGCGGACGCCCGGCCACGACTTCGAGCTGGCCGCCGGGTTCTGCCACACCGAGGGCCTGCTGGGCGGCGCCGGCGTCCGCCTGCTCAAGTACTGCGGCACCGGCTCGGCCGTCGACAGCGAGTTCAACGTCGTGTCGGTCGACACCGGCGGCCACGCGCCACCGCCCCGGCCCCGGCTCACCGCCACCACGTCGGCCTGCGGCATGTGCGGTGCCACCGCGGTCGACGACCTGCGGGAGCGCCTGCACCCCCTGCCGCCGGGCACGCCCTTCGACCTCGCCGTGCTGTCGGCCGTGCCCCGCGCGGCGGCGGCCGAGGCCACGCTGTTCGGCCTGACCGGGGCGTCCCACGCGGCGGTCGCCTTCGACCGGGACGGGACGCCGGTGCTGGCACGCGAGGACATCGGCCGCCACAACGCGGTCGACAAGGTGGTGGGGCGCCTGCTCCTCGACGGCGGCCTCCCCGCCGGCGACCTCGGGCTGTACGTGAGCGGCCGGGCGAGCTTCGAGATCGTCCAGAAGGCGTGGGCCGCCGGCATCGGCGCGGTGGTCGCCGTCAGCGCCCCATCGTCGCTGGCCGTCGGCGCCGCCCGGCTGGCGGGCATGACCCTGTGCGGCTTCGCCCGGGAGGGCCGCCTCAACGTCTACGCCCCGCACGAGGGCTGAGGTGGGCCTCCGCGAGCAGCTCGGCGGGTGGAACCCGCGGCTGTGGGCCGGATGGCGGCCCAACGGCCTCGGGGAGCAGAAGCCCAACCACTACCGCGACATGGCCCGGGCGGCCTGGGCCAACCGCGCCCATCCCTTCTACGCGTGGCAGGTGCTGACCAGGGGAGCGTGCGACGGCTGTGCCCTGGGCGTGGCCGGGCTCCACGACTGGACGATGGACGGCGTTCACCTGTGCACCACGCGCCTCAACCTGCTGGAGCTCAACACGGCCGACCCGGTCGACCCGCTGGTGCTGTCCGACGTCGCCGCCCTCGCCGACCACAGCGGCCGGCGCCTGCGGGCGCTCGGGCGCCTGGCGTACCCGATGCGCCGGCGCCGCGGCGAGCCCGGCTTCCAGCGCATCACGTGGGACGAGGCCCTGGGCGCGCTGGCCGGCGGGCTGCGGGCCGCCGATCCCGACCGGGTGGCGCTGTACCTGACCAGCCGCGGGATCACCAACGAGACCTACTACGCGGCGGCCAAGGCGGCCCGGGCCATCGGGATCGCGAGCATCGACTCGGCCGCCCGGGTGTGCCACGCGCCCTCCACCGTCGGTCTCCGCCAGACCGTGGGGGTCGCCGCCACGACCTGCTCGTTCCGGGACGTGATCGAGGCACCGCTGGTGGTGCTGTGGGGGTCGAACCCGGCCAACAACCAGCCGGTGTTCATGAAGTACCTGTACCTGGCGCGCAAGCGCGGCTGCCGGGTGGTGGTGGTCAACCCCTACCTGGAGCCCGGGCTCGACCGCTACTGGGTGCCGTCCAACGTGGAGTCGGCGCTGTTCGGCACCCGGATGTGCGACCTGCACGTGCCGGTCCGCCCCGGGGGTGACGTGGCCCTGGCCAACGCGACCCTGAAGGTGCTGTCGGCCCGGGGCGGGGTCGACGCCGGGTTCGTCGCCGCCCACACGGCGGGGTGGGACGAGCTGGCGGCCCACCTGGCGGGCCAGGACCTCGACGACCTGCTGGACCGGGCCGGCGTCGACCGGGCGACGCTCGATGCGTTCGTCGACGAGCTCGTGCGGGCCGGGGGCGCGGTCCACACCTGGTC
This sequence comes from Acidimicrobiales bacterium, assembly GCA_035693765.1. Taxonomy (GTDB): domain Bacteria; phylum Actinomycetota; class Acidimicrobiia; order Acidimicrobiales; family VFJN01; genus ZC4RG19. The sequence continues at coordinate 2,608 of DASSGC010000717.1, read as the reverse complement.
GATGGGCATCACGCAGCACCGCGACTCGGCCGACGGCGTCAGGGCCATCGTCAACCTGGCGCTGGCCCAGGGCGGGGTCGGGCGCGACGGCGTCGGGCTCATGCCGATCCGCGGCCACTCGGGGGTGCAGGGCGGGGCCGAGATGGGCGCCTACGCCACCGCGCTGCCGGGCGGCCGGCCCGTCGACGCCGCGGGCGCGGCGGCGCTGGCCGCGGCGTGGGGCTTCCCCGTGCCCGATCGGCCGGGCCGGACGGCGCCCGAGATGGTCGAGGCGGCCGGGCGCGGCGACCTCGACGTGCTGTGGATGTCGGGTGGCAACTTCCTCGACGTGCTGCCCGACCCGCCGGCCGTGCAGGCGGCGCTGGGCCGGGTGCCGCTGCGGGTCCACCAGGACGTCGTGATCACCAGCCAGATGCTCGTGGAGGGCGACGAGGTGCTGCTGCTGCCGGTCGCCACCCGCTACGAGCAGGAGGGCGGCGGCACCGAGACGACGACCGAGCGCCGCATCGTGTTCAGCCCGGAGCTGCCCCGGCGGGTGGGGGAGGCCCGCAGCGAGTGGCGCCTGTTCGCGGACGTCGCCAGCCGGGTGCGGCCGGGGCTGCGGCCGCTGTTCTCGTGGCCGACCAACCGCGACCTGCGGGCCGAGATCGCCCGCGTGGTCCCCGCCTACGCCGGCATCGAGGACCTGGCGACCACGGGCGACGCGGTCCAATGGGGCGGCCGGCACCTGTGCCGGGGCGGCGAGTTCCCCACGCCCGACGGCCGCGCCGCGTTCAGCCCGCTCGACCCGCCCGATCGCCCGGTGCCGCCCGGGTCGTTCCTGGTGGCGACGCGGCGGGGCAAGCAGTTCAACTCGATGGTCTACGCCGAGGTCGACCCGCTCACCGGCGCCGGCCGCGACGCGGTGATGATGGACCCGGCCGACGCGGCGGGGCTCGGCGTGTCGGCCGGTGACCGGGTGCGGCTGCGGTCGGCCGTGGGCACGTTCGTGGGCACGGTGACGCTCGCCCGCCTCCCGGCGGGCACGCTCCAGGTCCACTGGCCCGAGGGCAACGTCCTCGTCGCGGGCGGCGCGGCGAACCGGGAGCCGGCGTCGAAGGTGCCCGACTACTACGCGGTGGTGACGGTGGAGCGCCTGATCCGCATCCCGATCCCGGTCGAGCGGCGCTGACGCCGACCGGCCGGGTCAGACGCACCGCACGGCCAGGCCCGGGTAGCCGGCGGCCAGCCGCTCCAGGTCGTCCCGACCGCCCGTGAGCAGCACGCCGCCGCCGGCGTCGACCCTGCTCACGGGAGCAGGCCCATGTACTTGCGGACGAGCGCCTCGTCGACCGGCCGTCCTCCTTGTCGAGCTGGTCGAGCACCTCGCGACACGGAGATCTTGCGCTTGGTGGCGGTCATACCAAAGGCCTACCAGCGTCGTACCGGCGGTCAGAACGGCTGGACCACGAACTCGCAGCCCTCCTCCTCGGCGAACGCCCGGCGGAGGGACTCGTCGTCGTACTCCCCGATGCTCGGCTCGACGGACGACTGGGCGCGCTCGATGGCCAGCATGGCGCCGCCGACCGCGCCCGCCTGGCCGGAGACGTCGATGGCCGGGAGGTCGGCCGCCGCGTCCCGGTCGTCGCGGAGCCCCTCGACCGCGTCCTCGGCCCCGGCCCGCAGCTCGTCGAGCAGCCGCTCGCGCTCGGGCACGGCCGGCAGGTCGAGCGCCTCGGCTTCCGCCACGTGGTCCTCGGCCAGGGCGATGGTGGCGTCGTAACCGTCGAGCAGGTCGCCGTTGGCGGTGGCCGGGTCGTCGGCGTCGGTGATGGTCGCGGCCGTGGCGTTCATCACGTCGGACAGCTCGTTGTCCCAGCGCCGGAGCACCCCGCAGACGGTCTCGGCGGTATCGGTCGACGCCGCCTCGGCCGTCGTCGGCAGCGACGACCCGCAACCGGTCGCCGCCGTGCCCGCCAGGAGCGCCGCGGCCAGGACCGTCGCCGGCTTTGCCCATGTCGTCGTCACGGGCGGCGACAGTAGCCTCGGCCCCATGACCGAGCCGCTCGTGCCGACCACCGGATGGAACGTCCTGCACCTCTTCTGCGCGGTGGGCCCGCTCGCCGACGCCGGTGCGGCGCGGGCGGCCGTGAAGGGCCTGGAGGCCGACGGCCACCAGGTCGTGCCCGTGGCGATCGTCGGCCACAAGGCCGACCTCTGCCTGCTGGCGCTCGGGCCGGACCTGTGGCGCCTGCGTCGCTTCCAGACGGAGGTGGCGGCCGCCGGGCTGGCGGTCGTCGACAGCTACCTGTCGCTCACCGAGGTGTCCGAGTACGCGGCCGGCATGCCCGAGGAGCGCAAGAACGCGCGGCTCTACCCCCAGCTCCCGCCCGAGGGAAAGACGGCGTTCTGCTTCTATCCGATGTCGAAGCGGCGGGGCGAGGGCCACAACTGGTACGAGCTGCCCTACGAGGAGCGCGAGCGGCTCATGCTCGGGCACGGGGGCACCGGCCGCACGTTCGCCGGGCGGGTGCTGCAACTGGTCACCGGGTCGACCGGCATCGACGACTACGAGTGGGGCGTGACCCTGTTCGGCGTGCACCCGGATGACATCAAGGCGTGCGGGTAC
>DASSGC010000716.1:0-8322 GCA_035693765.1 Acidimicrobiales bacterium | reverse complement strand
ACGGACAAAGTCTGGTCGTCGCGACCTCGCTGGCGGGGGATCTCCCGCCCTGCACGAACCGGTCGCACGTCGGCGCGAGCCCTTGCTAGCACCTGCTTGTCTCGCGGCCGTCGCTTGCGATCATTCTGCGATCAGCCGGCCGACCTAGCAGAAGAGCCGGCCCTTGCGGACCGGCTCTGACCTGCATGTTCATCAGTCGGGCTGGCGGGACTTGAACCCGCGACCCCTTGACCCCCAGTCAAGTGCGCTACCAAACTGCGCCACAGCCCGACGAGGGACACCCATGGTAGCAAGCCCGTCCCCTCCCCCCGCCACCCGCGACCGGTTGGGTCCGGGGGCCGGTCCGTCTCAGCTTCGCCGGGGTCCCCACATGGCGAACGTGGTGCCCGTGTCCTGCACGTTGGCGAACAGCGTCCGCCCGTCGGGCGACGGCGCGGTGCCGCCCGGACGGACGGGCACCCGAGCGGCGGTGAGCTCAGGTCAGCCGGCGACCCAGTCGACGACCCAGCCGGCCATCTGGACGAGCCGCCACGCCAGGTAGAGCACGACCAGCACCAGCAGCAGCTTGAAGTGCCACGGCGCCTTCGCCTGCTCGGCCGCGGCGCCGTCGCCCGCCTCGGGGTCGGGCGGCTCGGCCACCACCCGACCGCACTCGGGGCACGACCCGTCGGGCCGGAGCGAATTGGGGTTCAGGAAGCGGCTACAGGTCTCGCACCAGGGCATCGGTCGTCGGCGCTGCGGGTGGCGGTGGCCGTCCCGTCAGTCGAGGGGATGGAGGCGGGACCGGGGACCGGCAGCGGCAACCCGCGACGGTACGGCGTGATCGACCGTGCGGGCCACCTCGGCGGACACCGCCAGCAGCCGACCCAGGTCGATGCCGGTCCGCACGCCGAGATCGTCGCACAGGTGGACCAGGTCCTCCGTGGCGAGGTTGCCGCCCGCACCCGCGGCGAAGGGCGATCCGCCGAGGCCGCCGACCGCCGTGTCGAACCGGCGGACACCCTGCTCCATGGCCGCGTAGGCGTTGACCAGTGCGGTGCCCCTGGTGTCGTGGAGGTGCAGCCCGACCGCCGGGCCGGTCAGCGCCAGCAGGTCGGTCACCCGTCGCGGGGTGGCCACGCCGGTGGTGTCGGCGTAGGTGAGCAGGCTCGACCCGCCGTCGAGGGCGCGCTGCCCGAGGGCGGCGACCGCGGCCGGTTCGAGGTCGCCTTCGTACGGCGACCCGAAGGCGCAGGAGATCACCGTGTCGATCGGCAGGTCGTCGCCCACCGCGGCCCGCACGAGAGCCACCTGCGCCAGTGACTCGGTCACCGACATGCCCACGTTGCGCCGGCTGTAGGCCTCCGACGCCGACACTGTCAGCGTGAGCGCGTCCACGCCGGCCGCCGCCGCCATCTCGGCGCCGCGGACGTTGGGCACGAGCGCCACCAGCGTGACGCCCTCCCGGCCCGCGAGCCGCGACCGCACCCCGGCCACGACGTCGGCGGCGCCCGCCATCGACGGCACCGCCCGGGGCGACACGAACGCCGCCACCTCGATGGTGGTCACGCCCGCCGCGACGAGCGCGGCCGCGAGGTCGACCCGCCGCTCCACCGGCACCGGCGCCTCGGCCTGCAGGCCGTCCCGCGGCCCCACCTCCCGCACCGTGACGGCCGGCGGCAGCCCGGCCGGCGCCCCGCTCACACCGGCGGCACCCCGTGGCGCCGGTCGGAGAACGACCGGTCCTTGCCCTCGGCCAGCGCCAGGCGGCGGATCACCTCGCCCCGGAGGTCGCCGAAGTCGACGACGGCGTCGACCACCAGCTCCGAGGCCAGCCGGTAGAGGTCGACGTCGGCCTCGAACCGCTCGCGCTCGGCCTGTACGAACGCCGCCCGCTCGGCGTCGTCCTCGATGGCGGCGATGCGGTTGGCGAACACGGCGTTGACCGCCGCCTCGGGGCCCATGACCGCGATGCGGGCCGTGGGCAGGGCCAGCGTCGCCTCCGGCTCGAAGGCAGGGCCCGACATGGCGTACAGCCCGGCGCCGTAGGCCTTGCGCACAACGACCGACACCTTGGGGACCGTAGCCTCGCTCACGGCCGTCACCATCTTGGCGCCGTGGCGGATGATGCCCGCCCGCTCGACCTCGGTCCCGACCATGAACCCGGGCACGTCGGCCAGGAACACCAGCGGGATGTTGAACGCGTCGCACAGCCACACGAAGCGGGCCGCCTTGTCGGCCGAGTCGACGAAGAGCACCCCGCCCTTGTGCAGCGGGTTGTTGGCCACGATGCCGACGGGGCGGCCGTCGAGCAGGCCCAGGCCGGTCACCAGCTCCGGGGCGAACAGCGGCATGCGCTCGAAGAACGACTCCGCGTCGACGAGCGCGTCGATGACGTCGTGCACGTCGTAGGCCACGTGCTCCTCGGCGGGGACCATGGCGGCGGTCAGCTCCCGGGCCGCCGGATGGGGCTCGAACCGGGGCGGGGCCTCCCGCCAGCTTTGCGGGAAGTAGCCGAACCAGGCCCGCGCCTGGTCGAGCGCGTCCTCGTCGTCGACCGCCAGGTTGTCGCCCGAGCCCGACACGGTGGCGTGCATGCGCGCGCCGCCCATCTGCTCCAGCGACGCCACCTCGCCGATGACCATCTCCGCCATCCGCGGCGAGCCGAGGTACATCGACGCGTTCCCCTCGACCATGAAGACGACGTCGCAGAAGCTCGGGATGTAGGCGCCGCCGGCCGCGGACGGGCCGAACAGGCAGCAGATCTGGGGCACGCGGCCCGACAGGCGCACCTGGTTGTAGAAGATGCGGCCCGCGCCCCGGCGCCCGGGGAACAGCTCGACCTGGTCGGTGATGCGCGCCCCGGCCGAGTCGACCAGCCAGAACACAGGCAGCTCGTGCCGCAGCGCGTGCTCGGTGAGCCGCACGATCTTCTCGACGGTGCGGGCGCCCCACGAGCCGGCCTTCACGGTCGGGTCGTTGGCCATGACGCACACCGGCCGCCCCTCGACGCGGCCCACGCCGGTCACCACACCGTCGGCCGGGAGGTCGGTCGCCTGGGTGTTGGCCAGCAGGCCGTCCTCGACGAAGGAGCCGGCGTCGAGCAGCAGCGCCAGCCGGTCGCGCACGAACAGCTTCCGCTGCGCGGCCAGCTTGCCCGCGCCGGTGGCCAGGTTGCCGGCCAGCGCCCGCCCGGTCCGGCGCGCCAGCTCCTCGCTGGTGTGGGGCGCCGGTGCGGCCGGCGGGCTCACCGCCTCGCCGGGCTCGGGTGCTTCGGCCATGGTCTGCGACGGCCGCCGGCGCTCAGGTGCGACGGATGGCCAGGATGGCCACGTCGTCGCCCATCGACTCCGACGAGAAGTCGCGTGCCGCCTCCAGCAGGTTCTTGCAGAGCACGCCGGCGGCCACGTTGGGCTCGCGCCGCAGCGAGTTGGCGATGCGCTCCTCGCCGAACATCTGCTCGCCGTTGCGGACCTCGGCCAGGCCGTCGGTGTAGAGCAGCAGCAGGTCACCGGTGTTCAGCGGGATCTCGCGGCTGTGGTACTGGCCGCCGGGGTCGAGCATGAGCAGCGGGCCGGTCGACCGCAGCGGCCGCACCTCGCGCTCGTGCCACAGCCAGGCGGCCGGGTGGCCGGCGGAGGCGAAGCGCAGCGTGCCGGCGTCGGTGTCGAACACCACGACCACGAGCGAGATGAACTCCTCCATCCGCTCCGGCGCCGCCATCTGGACGTTGAGCTCCTCCAGCGCCTGGGCGGGGTCGCGGTACTGCTTGAGGAACACCCGCAGCAGGTACTTGGCCTGGAAGGCCGTGATCGACGCCTCGATGCCGCGCCCGGTCACGTCGCCGATCACCGCGGCGATGCGCGACGGGCCCAGCCGGAACACGTCGTAGAAGTCGCCGGCCATGACGCCCGTGCCGGCCTGGTAGACGCGGCCCAGCTCGAAACCGGCGAAGTCGGGCAGGTCCTCGGGCGCCAGGCGGGCGGCCCACCGCTTGGGCGCCAGCTCCTGCTGGCTGAGGACCTCCTCGGCCTTGCGTTCGAGGACGGTGCGGTCCTCGGCCAGCCGCGACTCGCGGGCGAAGTCCCGCCCGAACGCCACGGACAGCGCCACCGGCACCAGGACAAGGGCGAAAAGGAGGCTCGGGATGCGTTCGCCGGCCACCACCACGCCCGCGGCCGCCACCGCGAGCACGGCGTACAGGCAGGTCGTGTGCAGGTCCTTGCGGAACGCGGAGCGCGCGAGCACCGCGACGTCGGCATCGGGGCCGTGCTCTCCCTGGACACGCTTCCATACCAGGTGCAGCCGGCGCGTGGAGCGGCCCCACACAAGGGCGGCGACCAGCGAGGCGACCCCAACGAGGGCCAGGATCGGCTTCATGTAGGTCACGATGCTAGTGGGCCGGACGCGGCCGGGGTGCCGACTGTCACGATGCTGTCACTCACCGCGGCGCCGGACCCGGAGCTTGACCGGGGTGGCGCCCAGGTCGAACGCCTCTCGGAGCTTGCGCTCGAGGTAGCGGAGGTACGTGCGCGGCAGCTCGCGGTTGACGAACAGGGTGAAGGTCGGCGGATCGGTCGCCCCCTGGGTGGCGTAGAGCACCTTGGCCCCGCCGGGGGCGGCGTGCGCCATCTGGGCGTCGGCCAGCGCGGCGTTGACCCGGCTGGTGGGGATGCGCCGGTGGTAGGCGTCCACGCTGGCGGCCAGCGCCGGCATCAGCTTGTGGACGCCCTTGCCCGACAGGGCGCTCACCGGCAGCACCGGGGCGTCGCCCACGAAGCGCAGCTTGTCGCTCACCTGCCAGCGCAGGTCGGCCCGGCCCTCGGCATCGAGCAGCTCCCACTTGTTGAGCAGCACCACGATGGGGCAGCCCGCGGCGTCGACCCGCTCGGCCAGGCGCTGGTCCTGGCCGGTGACGCCGTCGATGGCGTCGATCACCAGCAACGCCACGTCGGCCTCGTCGACCGCCTGCAGGGCCCGCACGAGCGAGTAGTACTCGGTGCCCTCGCCGATCTTGGCCCGCCGCCGCATGCCGGCGGTGTCGACCAGGCGCACGGGGCCGACGTCGGTCTCGATCACGGTGTCGATCGTGTCACGGGTGGTGCCGGGCATGTCGTGGACCACGGCTCGCTCGTCGCCGGTGAGCCGGTTGAAGAGCGTGGACTTGCCGACGTTGGGCCGGCCGACGATGGCCACCGCGACCGCGGCCTCCTCCTCGGCGCCGGCGGCGCCCGCGTCGCCCTCGACGCCGCCGGCCGCCTCGCCGTCCGCCGGCGGCAGGAGGCCCACGACCACGTCGAGCAGGTCGCCGGTCCCTCGGCCGTGGAGCGCGCTCACCGGGTGGGGCTCGCCGAGCCCCAGGCTCATGAGCTCCCACATCTGGTTCTCCCGGCCGTGGTCGTCCACCTTGTTGGCGACGAGCACGATCGGCCGGCCCGACCGGCGCAGCAGCTCGGCCACCTGCGCGTCGTCCTCGGTGGCCCCGGTCACGACGTCGACCACGAACAGCACGACGTCGGCCTCGGCGATGGCGCGCTCGGACTGCGCGCTGACCTTGGCGTCGAGGTCGCTGCCGCTGGCCAGCCAGCCACCGGTGTCCACCAGCCGGAACCGGCGCCCGAGCCAGTCGGCCTCGACGTCCTTGCGGTCGCGGGTGACGCCCGGGCGCTCCTCCACGATGGCGGCGCGCCGCCCGAGGACCCGGTTCAGCAGGGTCGACTTGCCGACGTTGGGCCGCCCCACGATGGCGACGACGGGAAGGGCCACGGTCAGTCCCCCGTTCCGAGGGCGGCCCGCAGCGCGTGGCCGTCGGTGGGGACGATCTCGACCGGCCGCGGCAGGTCGGCCGGCGCGGTGCCGTCGAGGAACACGCCCTGGGTCAGGCACACGTCGGGCAGCAGGTAGCGGTGGCCTTCGGGCTCGTGGCGCAGCACCCGGGCCAGGTCGTCCCCCACCATCAGCCCGGTCACGCCGATGTTGCCGCCGAAGTAGCGGTTCTCGACCGTCACGACGCGTACGTCGGCGCGCCCCAGGCCGGACACCAGCGGCCCCAGCACGCGGGCCCCGTAGGGGGCGGTCAGGATGGCCACCGGCGCGTGGCGGCCGGGGCCGATGCGCAGGAGCTGGCCGGGGGTGGCCCGCACCGCCCGGTACGGCTCGTAGTCCGCCCCGCTCGACCCCGAGGTGTCGAGCCCGGCTCGGGCGGCGGGCGCGGCGGCCACGGAGGCGCAGCCGCCGTCGGCCGACCGGAAGAACCCGCCCCGGTCGGGGTCGCCGGCCCGGTCGGGACCGGCGCCGCCGGCCAGCTCGGCCTCGAAGGCCCGGGCCATGCCGATGCCGTCCTCGAACATCGGGAAGTCGCCGTAGTCGGCGGCCGGCGGGAAGGGCCTGCCGGCCAGCAGGAAGTACTCGTCGGCCGCGAACACGAGCCGCCGGCCGAGCACCGCGAGGTACACGTCCTGCCAGTCGGCCACGGCCTCGACCACCGCCGTCGCCTCGTCGCGGGTGTGCGGTCGCATGCGGGCCTCGGTGTTGAACCGCGACACGCCGAGCGGCACGATCGCCAGCGAGGCCAGCTCGGGATAGCGGTCGAGCACACCGGCGAGCGTGTCGTCGAGCACGGCCCCGTCGTTGATGCCCGGGCAGACGACGAGCTGGCCGTGGACCTCGACGCCGTGGTCGAGCAACGCCCGCAACCAGCGCAGGCTGGTGGCGCCCCGCCGGTTGCGCAACATGGCCGCCCGGAGATCGGGGTCGGTGGTGTGGATGCTCACGTACAGCGGGCTGAGCTTCTCGGACAGCACCCGCTCGAGGTCGGCCTCGGTGAAGCGCGTCAGCGTGGTGAAGTTCCCGTAGAGGAACGACAGCCGGTAGTCGTCGTCCTTCAGGTACAGGCTGCGGCGCAGGCCACCTTCCCCGCTCCCACCGCCGCTCGTGCGGGGCGGCAACTGGTAGATGAAGCAGAACTCGCAGTGGTTGTCGCAGGTCCGCACCCGGTCGAACAGCGCCGAGTGGACGTCGACCCCGAGCGGCTCGCCCGCCCGCTTGGCGATGTCGACGGTGGACTCCAGGCCGCCGCGCCGGACGTCGAGCGCGAGGTCGGCCTCGTCGACGAGCGACCGCCACTCCAGCAGGTCGCGCGGCACCTCACCGTTGATCGACACGATCTCGTCGCCCGCGACGAGGCCGGCGTGCGCGGCCGGCGATCCGGGCGCGACGGCGACGACTCGGGGAGCAGACATAGACGTGCCAGTCTACGGCGACCGGCCCGCCTGCGACGCCCCCCGGCAGGGGAACCGTCTCAGGGTGTGCGCGGATGGGTCGCGCCGGCGCGTGTCGCCGTGCCGCGTTGCCGGTCGGCCGAGCTGTAGAGCTGGTGCTTCCACGCCAAATCCCCACGCGTAGGCCGTGGCGAGCGCCCTATCCGCTCGGCCTCTCAGGCGGCGGGCTCGGCGGCCAGGTCGAACCGTGTCCCGACGCTGTTCTGCACGAACGCCTCGGGCAGCGCCCGGGCGATCGCGTGGGTCGCCTTCCAGCCGGTGCAGTGGGCCGGGACCAGCACGTCGGGGCCGAGGCGGGCCAGGGCGCCGACCGTGTCGGCGATGATCGGCTCGAACAGCGGGCCGCTCAGGTGGAAGCCGCCCAGCACGGCGTGGATCGACTCCACACCGGTCAGCCGCTGCGCGTAGCGGCAGATGTTGACGACCCCGGCGTGGCCGCACCCCGTCACGATCACCAGCCCCTTGCCGGCCACGGCGACGACCAGCGCCTGGTCGTCGAGGATGAGCGGGTCGGGCGCCCAGCCGCCGTCGCGCCGGGCCTCGTGGATGGGGAAGCCCGTCTCGAACGGCGTGGTCCGGTCGACCTCGCCGGTGACCAGCACCGACCGGTCGAACAGGAACGACGGCTGCCGGTTCTCGATGATGGCGAAGCCGGCGCCCTCCAGGGCGGGGCGGCTGGTCGTGGGCAGCTCGAACGGGTCGGCGCCGGGGATGGCGATGCGGCGCCGGGTCCAGAACTCCGGGTGGATGACCACCGGCAGGTTGGTCCGCCCCAGGCGCTCGATCAGGCCGGACAGGCCGGTCGTGTGGTCGAAGTGCCCGTGGCTGCACACGATCGCCTCGATGTCGCCGGGGTCGCGGCCCAGCCGGCGCAGGTTCTCCACGCAGCCGTGCGGCGTGAGGCCGGTGTCGAACAGCAGGCGGCGCACCGTGTCGCCCTTGCGCACCTCGACCAGGGCGGAGAAGCCGTGCTCGGCCAGCGGTGCGTCGATCGCCTTGCCCTCGACGAGCGTCGGCGCGTCGAGCATGGGGATCGCGTCCGCCTGCAGGGCGCTGGCCAGCC
>DASSGC010000715.1:0-2617 GCA_035693765.1 Acidimicrobiales bacterium | reverse complement strand
GCCGTCGTGCCGAGCCGCCGGAAGAAGCGGGCGTCGGTGGCCCCCACGTTGATCGTCGGCACCAGGTGGCTGTCGCGGTAGAAGGCACGGGTCGTGCGGGCGAGGGCGTCCCAGAGCGGGGTGTCCATGGGCGACTCGGTGGCCGGGTCGTCGTGGGCCTCGAGGATCTCCACCCGGTCGGCCAGCGGTCCCAGCGCCTCGTCCAGCATGGCCCGCACCTCGGGGAGTCCCTGGCCGGCCAGCGTGCGGACGTCGAGCTCGAGGTCGACGCGGTCGGGGATGACGTTGGTCTTGGTGCCGCCCCGGATCACCGTCGGGGCGATGGTGGGGTGGGTGCACGCATGGTAGTGGCGGGCGAGCGGGGCCGGCAGGTCGGCCAGCGCGCCGACGATCCGGTCGGGGTCGAGCAGCGGTGCGGTCAGCCCCTCCGGCAGGGCCAGGCCGGCGAGGTAGCGGTGCCACACCTCGTGGATGCGTGCCGCCGGCTGGTACTCGGCGAGGGCCTGCACCACCCGGGAGGCGGTGACCAGCGCGTTGTCCGTGAGGAACGGCTGCGACGCGTGGCCCGGGGTGCCCGACACCCGCAGCGTGCACCAGCACGATCCCTTCTCCCCGACCAGCACCGGCACCCGGAGGTCGCCGTCGCCGCCCTCCAGCGGGACGGCGGCCGACTCGGTCACCACGTAGTCGGCCCGGACCGCCTCCGGCTCGTGTCGCGTCAGGTGGTCGGCGCCCCAGGTGCCGAGCGCCTCCTCGTCGGCCACGGCCAGGTAGACGAGGGTGCCGTCGGGGCGGTAGCCGCCCTCGGCCAGGCGGCGGGTGGCGACCGCCATCGAGGCGGTGAGGTCGAGCATGTCGATGGCACCCCGGCCCCACACCTCGCCGTCGACCAGCTCGCCGCCGAACGGGTCGCGCCGCCAGCCGTCGGGGTTGGCCGGCACGACGTCGGTGTGGCCCATGAGCAGGAGGGTGGGGGCGTCGGGCCGCCGGCCCTCGATGCGGGCGACCAGGCTGGTGCGCCCCGGCGCCGGCTCGAACCGCTCGACGTCAAGTCCCGAGCCGTCGAAGTACCCTGCCAACAGGTCCGCACTGCGAGCCTCGTACCCTGAGCCGCGCGCCCCGTCGTTGACGCAGGAGTTGCGGATCAGGTGTTGCAGCAGATCGGTGACCTCGGCGGTCAGGTCGGTCATCGCCCGGCACGGTAGTCCGGGGTGTCCGCCGTGGATCCCTGTCCGTTTGCTTGAATGCAGGATGCAATGACCATGAGGCACGTGATCGTCGACGGTTCGAACATCGCCACCGAAGGGCGCGACGCGCCCAGCCTCGCCCAGCTCGACGAGGCGGTGACGGCGTTCATCGAGGAGTACGCGCCGGAGTTCGTCACGGTCGTGGTCGACGCCACGTTCCCGAACCGCATCGACGCCAATGAACGCCAGAGGTACGAGGACGCGGTCAACGCCAACGAGCTCATCACGCCCCCGGCGGGTGCGATCGGTCGGGGCGACGCCTTCGTGCTGCAGATCGCCCGCCGGGCCGAGGCCGCCATCCTGTCCAACGACTCCTTCCAGGAGTTCCACGGCGAGTACCCGTGGCTCTTCGAGAAGGGGCGCCTCCTGGGCGGCAAGCCCGTACCCCATGTGGGCTGGGTGTTCATGGAGCGGGCGCCCGTGCGGGGACCGACCAGCCGCCGGGCCGTGAGCGAGGCCCGCAAGGTGGCCAAGGCGGTCGAGCGGGTGGCGACGTCGGCCGCCAAGTCGACGACGAAGGCGGCGGCCAAGTCGACGACGAAGGCGGCGGCCAAGGTCGCCGCCGGCGCCGGCGAGCCCGAGGAGGCCAAGCCGGCACGCAAGCGCCGGTCGCGGGCCAAGTCGGCCGAGCCGACGACCGTGGTCACGGTCGGCGACGGTGAGACCGGCGGCCCCGCGCCGACCGACGGCGACACCGACAGCCGCTCGGCGGGTCGCACCTCCCGCGGCCCGGCCCCCTACAACGAGGCCCTGCCGTTCATCGACTTCGTGGGCCGCCATCCCGTCGGCAGCGAGGTCGACGCCGTCGTGGAGCGGTTCAGCTCGCACGGCGTGTACGTGATGGTGGGGGACGCCCGGGCCTACCTGCCGCTCCGCAACCTGGCCGAGCCGGCGCCCCGCAGCGCCAAGGAGATGCTGCGGGTCGGGGAGACGCGGCGATTCGTGGTGGTCGCGATCGATCCCCCCCGGCGCGGCATCGACCTGGCGGTGCCCGGCATGGTCGAGGTGCCCGCCGCCCCGGCGGCCGCGACCGGCGCCGCGGAGGCCCTGGACGAGATCGTGGCGGCCGCCACGGCCGAGCCTGCGCGGCGGGCGCGCAGGGCGGCGGGCCGGAAGGCGGCGGGCCGGAAGGCGGCGGCGAAGGTTGCGGGCGAGGTCGCCGGGTCTCCGGTGGCGGCCGAGGCGGCCGAGGGCGAGGCAGCGCCGCGGGCGCGCAGGGCCGCGGGCCGGAAGGCGGCGGCGAAGGTGGCGGCGGGAGCCGGGTCCCCGGCCGAGGTGGCCGAGGTGGAGCCTCCGCCGCGGGCGCGCAGGGCGGCGGGCCGGAAGGCGGCGGCGAAGGTGGCGGCGGGTGCCGGGTCCCCGGCCGAGGT